>JACQIJ010000037.1 GCA_016198545.1 Pseudomonadota bacterium | reverse complement strand
GTTTGAATCCTGAAATCCTGCTTGACATGGTTTTGAGTTGGCACGGCGATGAAAACGCGATCAATCCACGAACATCTCTTTTGCTGTGGCGCGGGACGAGAGAATCCGAGCCGGATAAATGGAACTCATTCCATAAAGCAAAAATAGAAGAAAAGATTCATAGCATTGCCGCTGACAACACGGGGCGTTTTTCTACGGCTGAGATCGCAGCAATACAAAAAATAGATTTCTTGGCACCTTCTGCACCAGCAAAGCTTCCAGCATCACAATCCAACTATCTTCCGCCATCTGCCAATGGTTTCTCCGCATAGCAGAAAGCGGATTCGAACTCCAAAAATTAACGAACGGAAAACGTCTCTAAATTCAGTATATTCTGACCCTTGCTAAAATTTTTCAAGGTGAGGTCAGTGCCGGAGAAAACAGGCCGGAGAGAGATAAAATGGGGGAGATATATGGGAGCCGGAGAATTTTAGTAGGGGTCAGACTATTGCCGGAAGCCTAATAAAACTGGGCTTTCTCACGGCGATGTAAATAGCGGAGAATTAGTTGCTATCGGTTAAATGGCGGAGAGGGTGGGATTCGAACCCACGGAAGGCTTGCGCCTTCGGTAGTTTTCAAGACTACTGCCTTAAACCGCTCGGCCACCTCTCCAGGCGGAAAATGCTTAAGAAGCATAGCAGTTTTTATAATCACACGGCACTGGTTTATCGGTCAACCCGTCATTAAAGTCAAGCCGTATCGCCGGAAGATAAAAAGTCAGTCTCTATTTCATTGCTTCATTTGATTGTAATAACAGTGGAATGCGCGATTTCAGGTAAGGAATTCCACGGCGGCATTCTGAAAGAATGGACTGGATCAGTTCGGGCCGCGCGTGGCCGCGCGCTTTCCATGCGCAAGATGTTGGCGCGTTTCTTGCCATGCATCTTTCACTGTTCTATGTCCGAAGAAAGCGTAAAGCGCGATCAGCGCTCCCAGTCTTGCGCCTTCATTTGCGCCGGGTGCGCTGTGTCTTTCTTCTGTCGTCAGGGTTTCCGTTTGCGCTGCAGGTTGTTTATGGATGTTGTCGCTGAGATAGGAAGGAACGCCTGCTGCTATGCCTGTGCCAATGAAAAGCCCTAAGGTCCCGCCCAGTCCGGCCATAAACATGATTTCCCACAATTCATGCTGCCCGTATTCTTTTCGCACGTTCTTCACCAGATTCAGCATATAAACGGAAAGCCCGTTTTTGCCGCTGCTGTCTGCGCCGAATACCGTTGAGAGTATGCCCATAGGTTTAAAATGCTCCATGAATATGGCAAAATCTAGAAGGCGGCAGCCTCCCTGTCAATAAAATAAGAACTGTTGCTTTCCCCAGCCTGTTTTTTATATAGTCCGGTGCCATGAAGCTGATTGCTGGAAATTCCAACCGTCCGCTGGCCGAGGCCATCGCCGCATACCTGAAAACGCCCTTGTGCCAGGCGGTTATCAAGCGTTTTACCGACTCGGAAGTATTTGTCGAGATACAGGAAAATGTGCGGGGGGAGGATGTATTCGTCATCCAGTCCACCTCGTCGCCTGCAAACGATAACCTGATGGAGCTGCTGATAACCATCGACGCGCTGCGGCGCGGGTCGGCGCGGCGGATCACGGCCGTGATGCCCTATTTCGGCTATGCGCGGCAGGATCGGAAGATGGGGGGGCGCACGCCCATTTCGGCGAAGCTGGTTGCCAATCTCATTACGTCCGCCGGCGCGGACAGGGTGTTGGCGATGGAGCTTCATGCCGGGCAGATTCAGGGGTTTTTCGACATTCCGGTCGATAACCTGATTATCGCGCCGGTGTTCATTCCCGACATACGGAAGAAATTCAACGGCAGGCCGCTGGTGATGGTGTCGCCGGATGTCGGCGGCGTCGTGCGCGCCCGCGCGCTGGCCTAGCGGCTGGAGGCCGATCTGGCCATCATCGACAACAGGCGCGAGGCGGCGGGGATATCCGAGGTCATGCACGTCATCGGCGATGTGAACCGCAAGACATGCATCATGGTTGATGATATCGTCGATTCCGGCGGCACGCTGTGCAACGCCGCGGCGGCGTTGAAGGAACACGGCGCGACGGAAGTTTATTCCTATGTCGTTCACGGCGTCCTGTCGGGCGAGGCCGTCGCCCGCATCGAGAAATCCGCGATGGAGAAGCTGGTCATATCGGACAGCATCGCCGCCACGGATGCGATGAAAAAATCTTCCAAACTGGAACAGCTGACCGTCGCCCCCCTGATCGGGGAGGCCATCAAGCGCACCAGCGGCGAGCAATCCATATCCGCGCTTTTCGGGTAGGGCCGCTTTATGCCCTTTCAGAAATACATTGATGCCGTAAATAAGCAGTACGCCACCGGCATAGCGCGAGAGCACGCCTACCGCCCTGCCCTGCAAAATCTGCTGGAAGCCGTCATGCCGGACGTAACGGCCACGAATGACCCGGCGCGGATCAAATGCGGCGCGCCTGATTTCATCCTGTCCCGCAAGAAAATCGACGTGGGATATATCGAGGCCAAGGACATTGGCGAAAGTCTGGACAAAATCGAAAAGGATGAACAGATAAAACGCTATCTGGAATCCCTTGATAACCTGATCCTGACCGATTATCTGGAATTCCGCTTTTATCTCCACGGTGAAAAAGTTGAAACCGTCCGCATCGCCGGGGTCTCAAATAATAAGGTCATTGCCCTGCCAGATCATTTCGACCGCCTGAAAACCCTGCTGATCGATTTTGCCGCATTTCAGGGACAGACGATTAAATCCGCCCAGAAACTGGCGGAAATGATGGCGCATAAGGCAAAGCTTATGAAAGAGGTGTTTCACAACGCCCTGATGGAAAAAGGCGCAAACAGCACTCTGCAAGACCAACTGGAAGCGTTCAGGCGCATCCTTGTCCATGATATGACCGAGGCACAGTTCGCGGATGTGTACGCCCAGACCATCGCCTACGGCCTGTTCACGGCGCGGCTGCATGACAAGACCTTGCAGGATTTTTCCCGTGCCGAAGCCCTGACCCTGATCCCGAAAAGCAACCCCTTTCTGCGCCAGTTGTTTCAATACGTTGCCGGAGCCGATCTTGATGACCGCGTGACATGGATTGTCGATGCGTTGTGCGAGGTTTTCCGCGCCACCGACCTGCGCGAAATTTTGAAGGATTTCGGCACCGCCACCGGCAGGCAGGATCCGATCCTGCACTTCTATGAAACCTTCCTTGCCGCCTATGATCCGTCCCTGCGGAAAAGCCGCGGCGTGTGGTACACGCCGGAGCCCGTGGTTAATTTTATTGTCCGCGCCATTGATGACGTTTTAAAAGATCATTTTGGCCTGACAGACGGCCTTGCCGATACCAGCATGGTCAATATCGACATCGAATCCGGCATTGATAAAAAGGGCAAAAAGACCTTCGTAAAAAAACCCGTTCACAGGGTGCAGCTTCTGGACATCGCCACCGGCACGGGAACTTTCCTTGCCGAGGCCGTGAAACAGATATACCGCCGCTTCGAAGGACAGGAAGGCACATGGGGTAAATATGTCGATAATGACCTGCTGCCGCGCCTGCACGGGTTTGAATTGCTGATGGCATCCTACGCCATGTGCCATATGAAGCTGGATTTACTGCTGCAACAGACCGGCTATAAACAAGCGGATTCCAAAAGCCCGCCGCGTGTCAGCGTCTATCTGACCAACGCGCTGGAAGAATACCACCCCGACACGGACAAGCTGCCCTTCATGGGCTGGCTGTCGAATGAGGCCAGCGAAGCCAATCATATCAAGAAAAACATGCCGATCATGATCGCCTTCGGCAACCCTCCCTACAGCGGCCATTCATCCAACAAGGGCGCGTGGATGGATGCGCTGCTGGAAAACTACAAGCAGGAACCCGGCGGCGGGAAGTTGCGGGAAAAAAATTCAAAATGGCTGAATGACGACTACGTAAAATTCATCCGGCTGGGGCAATATTATATCTGGAAGAACGGCGAAGGCGTTCTGGCCTATATCACCAATCATAGCTATCTCGATAACCCGACCTTCCGCGGGATGCGCTGGAGCCTGCTGAACGCTTTTGATGACATTTACATTCTTGATCTGCATGGCAACGCGAAGAAGAAGGAAACCACGCCAGACGGAAAACCAGATAAAAACGTCTTCGATATCCAGCAAGGCGTGGCCATTATCGTGGCCGTTAAGAAGCGGCAAAAATCAGATAAAAAAGTGCCAGCCACTGTCCATCACGCCGATTTGTGGGGAGATCGGCAAGGAAAATATGATGCTCTTGAGCAAAATACCTTGGCCAATGTTAAATGGAAAAAGTTAGAGCCCGCAAAAAGTTTGTATATTTTTGCACCGCGAGATGAATCTCTTTTGAGGGAATATAGCGCACTCCCTGCATTGCCCGACATTATGAAAGTCAATGTGATGGGCTTTCAGACTCATCGTGATAGCTTTGCAGTTTCAGAAGATAAAACAGAAATTCAAAATAGATTAAAGGAACTTTTAGATGTAACC
>JACQIJ010000045.1 GCA_016198545.1 Pseudomonadota bacterium | reverse complement strand
CTACCACGTCCTGCTCGAGCGGTAACCGGTTATCTTCGATCTGGTTTTCTTTCCCCCGGCCTGGCCCTTTCGCGGGGTCGGGCCGGCGGTTTTAAGGAGGGAAGTTAGGCAATGACTCGCAAATATCATACTGAACGCGGAAGCGCGCTTATCTACATCCTGATCGCCATCGCGCTGCTGGCGCTGCTGACCGTCGTGTTCATGGAGCCGTCGAGCCAGCAAACCCAGACGCAAAACACGTTCAGGCTTGTCTCGGAACTGCAATCGCAGACGGAATTCATCCGGTCGTCCGTGCAGGAATGCGTCATCAAGTATTTCAAGGGCGATAAAAACATACAGAACGGGATCGCGCAGGAAGACGAAGGCGCAAACAAGCGCTACCCCGTGAAGCCCAATTCCGCCTACCTGACCGGCCCGGCGGGAAACCGGAATGTCGGCGGCATACGATGCCCCGGCAACCCCGGCAACAGCGCCAACCACGCCGCCATCTTCGCCGCGGGGCAGGGAAAATTCCTGCCGCCCGCGCCCGCCCTTTTTGGGGAATGGCAGTGGTATAATGGCAATGACGGCGTATTTTTCTGGATCGCGACGGACAAATCGGATGCGTTCATCCGCACGGCCCTGACGAAACTGGACGAAAGCTTCGCCGAATGCGAGGCCGACGTTATAGACACCGCCGACGCGCCCGCCGGGGCGAAAGATCTGGACAGCGACACAACGCTGACCTGCCCGGCGAACAATGTCTGCTTCCGCGTCTGGATGATCGCCAACACGGCCACAAACGTCTATAACGGCGACGCTGACGGGGATGAGGCCGGATGCCCGTAACCTTTCGGGCGTCCATGACGAATATGCGGCTATAATGGACAGAAGGCATTTTATCCTGGGTTTTTCCGCACTATTGGCAGCATGCATGAGCGCATCAGGGGGAATGGCTATGAGTTTATTCGGCGGCAAAAAGAGCGATAAAAAAAATGAAAGCTTTCCCTTCGCCCTCTCCGATGCGGAATGGAAAGAACGCCTCAGCCCGGAAGCCTATAACGTGTTGCGGCACGAAGCGACGGAGCGCGCTTTTACATCTCCGCTGAACGATGAAAAACGCAAAGGGATATTTCACTGCGCGGGATGCGGCTGGGAACTTTTTTCCAGCGAACATAAATTCGACTCCGGCACAGGGTGGCCGTCCTTCTGGCAGCCGATAGGCGGCGAGGCCGTAGGCACGTCCATAGACCGCAAGCTGTTCGTCGCGCGCACGGAAGTACATTGCGCCCATTGCGGCGGGCACCAGGGGCATGTGTTCGAAGATGGCCCCGACCCGACGGGTTTACGTTATTGCATTAATGGCATCGCATTAAAATTCATGCTCGCCGGGGGCTAGCGGCTCCCCTCCGGCGCTGTTAAAATAAGCGCTTTAATGGCACTGGATTTTACAATATGCAATCCGTTCTTGACCCGACCAGAGAACCCAGCCGCTTCCTGACAAAGGTCTACATCCTGGCCCTTGGCATTCTGGCCGTCCTGACGATGGGCAGCCACATGATCATCGTTAAGGTTACGGAAAGTCAGAAGGATACAGCCGAGATCGTGTATATCGCCGGACGCCAGCGTGTGACAGCGCAACAAATCGCCCTGCACGCGGTCGATTATCACCGCATGGGCAAGGAAGAAGACAAAAACAAGATGGACAATGCCGTCTTCGCCTTTGAGATCGGGCACCGCTACCTGATCCAGGGCAAAGAGGACGAGCGGGGCCGCGTCAAGCTTATGATGAGTCCTGATCTTTATGACATTTATTTCAAGTCGCCCCACAATCTTGACCAACAAGTCAGATCCTACGTGGAAACCACGAAGAAGTTTTCTTCTTTTCCGCCCGACAAAAAAGATGATCCGGAACGTATAAGGTCGCTTAATATGATTGCGCAGATGGCCACCGGCCCCCTAATCAATTCCCTCGACCGCGCCGCACAGCAATACCAGGAAGAAACGCTGACGGACATCAGCCGCCTGTCCCTTCTGCAGTTGGGCGTTTCGATTCTCATTCTGGGGACGCTGCTTCTTGAGGCGGCCTTCATTTTCAGGCCTCTGGTCAACCACGTCAAAATCTATTCGCAGCAGTTGCTGCAGCTGGCCATGCATGATCCCCTGACCGGCCTGCACAACCGCCGCGCTTTCCTTGAACATTTCGAAACGGAACTGAAAAACGTGGCGCAAAGCGATTACCCCTTCTGCGTCGTCATATCGGATATAGATAAATTCAAGGACATCAACGATACATATGGCCACGCGATGGGCGATCGCGTTATCAAGCATTTCGCCCATATCCTGAAAAAATCCCTGCGTTCCGAAGACATTGTCGGACGCATCGGCGGTGAGGAATTCGCTTTTGTGCTTCTGGGGATGAATCCCAACACCGGGTTCAATACCGTCGAGCGCATCCGCAAAATGGTTGAGGAAACGCCCTGCAGCTTTCACAGGGAAAGCGACGACGGGTCATCGCCCATGCTTCATTATACGGTCAGCTTCGGGGTTATCGCTACGGATGTCCCGGATTATCCGATCAGCGACCTTATGAAGTGGGCCGATAAAGCGCTTTACGAAGCCAAGCATGGCGGCAGAAACCGCGTTGTTCACGGGCAAGTGGGCAGCGCTGTCTGACCGGATCATCTCCTCTATTCTGGCGCGGTGCTTTTTATGGTATCTTGCGGAAGAGAGAATTTTATCTTGGAACAGAACTTTGACCCGACCAAAGAGCCCAGCCGGCGTTTGACGATCGCATATGTGATCGCTCTTGTGATTATCGCGACTTTCACCATAGGCAGCCATTTCTTCATCACAAATATAACGACCGCGCAGCAGGAAATGGCCGAAATATCCTATCTGGCTGGAAAGCAACGCATGCTGGCGCAACAAATCGCATTGTACGCTCTTCATTACAATGGACTGGGGCGCGAGGAAGACAGGCAGGGAGCAATAAGCCATATCAACGATTTCGAAAGCGGCCACAGAAAAATGGCCCTTTTTTTTATACAGCGGGGAAAGAAAAAAAAACTTAAAAGCCAAATCCTTTACAACATCTATTTTCAGGAACCGTACAATCTGGATACTAAAGCGCATCTCTATATAAAGAAGGCGCGCCAGTTTCTGTCATACGAATACGACGAACCCGTTTTCGAGCGCATCGCCGCGCTGAATTACATTTTTGGCCAAGCCATCGGCCCTTTTCTGGAAGCGCTGGATTACGCAACGCAGGCTTACCAAGACGAAGTCCTGAAAGAAATGCAGCGGCTGAAGCGCATGCAGATGCGCGCTATCGTTTTCGTGTTATTCGTCCTTCTCTGCGAAGCGGGACTGATATTCTGGCCCCTTGTGAAGCACATTAAATCGTACTCGCGCCATATGATAGGTCTCGCGATGTACGACTTCCTGACCGGTCTGCATAACCGCTGGGCTTTCATCGAGCGCGCCGAAGGCGAATTAAGCCGCGCGGAAAGGCATTCCCGCCAATACTGTCTTGTCGTCGCGGATATAGACGATTTCAAGCGCATCAACGATACGCACGGCCATGATGCCGGAGATCTTGTCCTGAAGCACTTCGCCGAAACAATGCAAGATACATTCCGCGCCGAGGACATCATCGGCCGCATCGGCGGCGAGGAATTTGTTGTATTTTTCCCGGAAACGCCTCAAAAAGGCGGCATGCGCGCCGTAGAAAGACTGCGCCTGACCCTGTCGGAATCGCCCTGCGACATCGGCAAAGGAGTCAGGATAGAATATACGGTAAGCCTCGGCATGGCTGGAAACGACGAGGTGGAACCTATATCTACGGAAGAATTAATGAAAATAGCGGATACGGCTCTCTACCAGTCCAAGCGGAACGGCAAGAACAGGCTGACATGCCTTTCTGTCGATGAAGAAGGTCCGCGCGAACAAAAACAGAATCTTGCTACAGCCTGATAACCTATAGTCATTTGCATTAAGAATCGGACACATCGACAATCGTCGTCCCCGCCCTGGGCGGGGATCCGGCACGTAAAATCAACATTTTCAATGTAAGACCGGATGCCCGCCTGAAGCGGGCATGACGGGGCTGGGTGTCGGATTCTTATTTGAAACAGCTATATATTTACCATTTGAAATTGCCGACCGCCTTATTATGATGTCCTGACGCTCCGATTACAGGATTTTGTATTATGTCAGAAAAAACCGCCCGTCCCCTTTCGCCGCACCTGCAGATTTACCGCTGGCAGCTGACCATGTCGCTGTCGATCCTTCACCGCGTCTGCGGCGCTGCGCTGGCTGTAGGCACGGTCATGGTAGTCTGGATGCTGCTGGCCGCCGCATGGGGGGAAAGGCCGTATGACCAGTTCGTCGCCCTGTGCAACACATTCATCGGAAAACTGGCCCTGTTTGGCTGGAGCGCGGCGCTGTTCTATCACATGTGCAACGGCGTGCGCCACCTGTTCTGGGACACAGGCCGGCTGTTCGACATCAAAAATGCCTACCGCGCCGGGTACCTTGTATTGTTCGCGGCAACGTTGTTTCTGGCATGGTTCTGGGGGATTTTATGAGCGCGGGGGAAAAAGGAAAAAAGATATTGTCCCCTCTTTCCCGCGCGCGCGGGGCGGGTTCGGCGCATGAAGGCGCGCACCACTGGTGGCATCAGCGCATAACAGCCGTGACCAACCTGTTCCTGATGCTGTGGCTTGTCTGGTCCGTCAACCGCATGCCCGGATGGTCCTATGCGGAATTCACGAACTGGCTCGCCCGCCCCTGCAATGCAATACTTATGACACTGTCCGTCATTTCCGTCTTTTACCACGCCGCTCTGGGCGCGCAGGTGATTATCGAGGACTACGTGCATACCGAGGCCTGCAAAATCGTAAAACTGACCGGAATGAAGTTATTCTTCATCGCAGCAGCGGCGGCGTGCATTTTTTCAGTTCTGAAAATTGCCATAGGAGGATGAAACGATGACAAGGCTGGGCGCCCTGAAAATAGTTGAACAAAAGATTGAAAAAAAAGAGGAAAATAAGCCCGCCTCCCCGCCTCTGTCCGATAGCGCGGGGCAGAAACTGGCCCAGGCCGCCTATACCGTACGTAAAACGCTGGGCGGCGGGCTGGGAAAGGACATTTACAGGCAATGCCTGGCCGAAGAATTGCGCCGCGCCGGCCTCAGCGTGGTTGAAGACATCTCCTTTCCAGTCAAATACGGAAATATGAACATCGCCGGCGCCTTTACGGCAGACATCGTCATCGGCGGAACGTCCCTTGTCGTCATTCATGCTGAACACGCATCAGATGCGGACTACCTGCGCGATCAGGCCGCGACCTTCCTGAAAATATCCGGCCTGAGCAACGTCTACATCATGAACTTTGCGGCAAAAGACATGCGCCAGGCCGTCATCAAGGCATCGGCCAGAAGCGCTAAAATCATCATCAACCCAGATAAAGGCAGCGTAAACTAGACACCCCATGACACAACCCTATCCTATCATTGATCATGAATACGATGTCGTCGTCGTCGGCGCGGGCGGGGCGGGGCTGCGCGCCGGGTTCGGCTGCGCGGAGAAGGGGCTGAAAACGGCCCTTATCAGCAAGGTTTTCCCCACGCGCTCCCACACCGTCGCGGCGCAGGGCGGCATTTCGGCGGCGCTCGGCAATATGGGTGAGGACGACTGGCGCTTTCATTTTTACGACACCATCAAGGGCTCCGACTGGCTGGGGGATCAGGACGCCATCGAATATATGTGCCGGGAGGCAATCCCCGCTGTCATAGAACTGGAGCATTACGGCGTGCCGTTTTCGCGCACGGCGGAAGGAAAGATTTACCAGCGCGCCTTCGGCGGCATGACCACGCACTACGGCAAGGGCACGGCGCAGCGCACCTGCGCCGCCGCCGACCGCACGGGGCACGCCATGCTGCATACGCTGTACCAGCAGGCGCTCAAGCACCGCGCCGAGTTTTTCATCGAATATTTCGCGCTCGACCTGATCATGTCCGATGCGGGCGAATGCCTTGGCGTCATGGCGTGGAACCTCGACGACGGCACGATCCACCGATTCCGCGCGCACCAGACGATTCTGGCGACCGGCGGCTATGGCCGTGCCTATTTCTCCTGCACTTCCGCCCATACCTGCACCGGCGATGGCGGCGGGATGGTTTTGCGCGCGGGACTGCCGTTGCAGGACATGGAGTTCGTGCAATTCCACCCGACCGGCATCTACGGCGCGGGCTGCCTGATTACCGAAGGGGTGCGCGGGGAGGGCGGATATCTGACCAACTCCGAGGGCGAGCGTTTCATGGATCGCTATGCGCCGAGCGCGAAAGACCTCGCCAGTCGCGATGTCGTCTCCCGCTCGATGACGATCGAAATCCGCGAAGGGCGCGGCGTCGGGGCGGAGAAGGATCACATCCACCTGAACCTGATGCATCTGGACGCCGACATCATCCATTCGCGCCTGCCGGGCATTGCGGAATCGTCGCGGATTTTCGCGGGCGTCGACGTGACGAAGGAACCGATCCCCGTCCTGCCGACCGTGCATTACAATATGGGCGGCATCCCGACGAACGTGATGACCGAAGTGGTCGCCCCCGCGGACGGCGATCCGCACCGCGTCGTGCCCGGCCTGATGGCTGTCGGCGAGGCAGCCTGCGTTTCCGTACACGGCGCGAACCGGCTGGGCTCAAACTCCCTGCTCGATCTCGTCGTGTTCGGGCGCGCGGCGGCGAACCGCTGCGTGGAAATCGTCAGGCCCGGCATGCCTCATAAAACGATGAAGGGCGCGGGCGATTCCGCCGTGGCGCGGCTCGACCGTTTCAGGTCCGCGAAGGGCGCAACGCCGACCGCGAAGCTGCGTCTGAAAATGCAGAAATCGATGCAGAACCACGCCGCCGTGTTCCGCACCGGGGAAACGCTGGCGGGGGGCTGCAAGCTTGTCGGCAGCTGTTTTGCGGAGATGGTGGATATTGGCGTGTCCGACCGCTCGATGATTTTCAATACCGACCTCGCCGAAACGCTGGAGCTGGATAACCTGATGGCGCAGGCAGTGGCGACGATCAACGCCGCCGCCAACCGTAAGGAGTCGCGCGGCGCCCACGCGCGGGAAGACTTCCCGGACCGCGATGACAAAAACTGGCTGAAGCACAGCGTGATATGGGTCGATGAAAAAGGCGGCGCGACCATCAGCTACCGTCCGGTGACGCTGACCACGCTGACTTCCGACGTCGAACCCGTGCCGCCGAAGGCGCGGGTGTATTGAAGGCTTTTTTTACCACGAACCGTACAAAAGACACGAAGACATCATGTTTTTCGTCATGACGGAGGCGGCTGCTGTGGCGGCGCGGATCCCAGGATTTTGAATCCGAGACGCGAATATAGATTCTGGGCATGGTTGCCAACAGTTACCACTAAAAATAATTCAGAAATTCCTGCATCAGCCAAGGCATTCAGGGACATCCTGATCAAGCTTCCCGCCAGCCCGCACCGCTGGCAATCGGGGTCGGTCATCGAATAAGCCAGTAATGGTTTCCCCTTCCACATTGTCACTAAAGATGCCGAGACGATTCGATCTTCAAAGCAAGCGATGAACGATGCGTCTTTTAAAAAGGGACCGTATTTCCCGGCAATCGTATCCCGGATTTCCTGTATGCACTGGTCAAGAGTTTCGCCTTCATCGTCTATAGTGCCTTCGTAAGCGCGCTTCATCAGCAGGCCGATGGCTTCAGCATACTCCGATCTGACCGGCACACCGGACGGGGCGGTATCACTGTCGCTGGAGAAACGGCCTGTCGCCGCTTTCATCCATACGCGGGCAAACGGTTTTCCAACTTCGTGTCCTTCGTGCATGCTTCGTGCCCTTCGTGGTAAAATTCCCTGCTTTCTTTCTCACTATACAGCAGCCCGCCGCCAACGCCGAAGGATCAGATATATGGGGATCTCTCCCCAATATATCCATCATTCAGATAGGTCTTGATCCATGTCAAGGATCCGTCCCTCCCCGATTTCCTATGATCGCGCCAGTACATCAAAACATGGAGGAATCGGCATGAAAAAGTCACTTACGATCGCAGCGCTGGCATTCACAACGGCGCTGGCGTCCGGCGCGGCGGTGGCGCAGGACGGCGTTTATAATGTGAACGCCCCCACATCAGACAAAAAGTGCGTATCGACCAGTATTCTCGTCAATATGAGCCACCGGTCCCGCAGCGAAGTACAATCCGCCCTGAATGCGATGTTTGCAAGCGTAACCGCGCGCCACAGCGCGGCAGAGTTCGAAGACGCGTCGATGCGCTATGCGGACAGGAACGGGGAAGGCCTTGCGCAGGACATGAAAGAAGAACTTGCGCGGCTGGATCATAGCCTCGGCATCATCGTGCACAGCCCGCAATTGCCCGCGCGCACAACGGCCGGCTGCTCCCTGAAATAGGGAGCATGATGGAAGAAATCAGTCCGGCCTGAACAGGGAATCGACCGCGCGATCAAAAAAATCGCGGCCTTCGACAAGCTGTTTACGCTGTTCAGGATCGAGGATTTTATAGGTATCCTCGTACCAGCGGCTGCCGGGATAGTTATGCCCCAGAACGGCGGCGACGCGAGTCGCCTCCCCTTTCAGGCCGAGCGTCATGTACGCCTCCACAAGCCGGTGCAGAGCCTCGGGCACGTGCATCGTGGTCTGGTAATCAATCACGACGGTACGGAAGCGGTTGATAGCGGCATTCAGCTCGCGCTGGTGCAGATAGTAACGTCCGATTTCCATCTCTTTGCCGGCGAGGTGGTCGAGCGTCAAATCACGCTTCAGTGTTGCATCGCGCGTGTATTTGCTGTCCGGAAAGCGGCGGATCAGCGCCTCGAATGATTCCAGGGCCTCCTTCGTCAAAGCCTGGTCGCGGGCGACATCGCTTATCTGCTCATAAAAGCACAACGCGCGCAGGTAAAGAGCGTAATCGACGTCCTTGTTGCCGGGATGAAGTTCCGCGAAGCGATCGAGCGCAAGAATGGCTTCGTCATATTTGGTAGCCTTGTAATAGGAAAAGGCAGCCATCAGTTCGGCCTGCGTCGCCCACTGGGAATAAGGATGCTGACGTTCCACTTCCTCGAACAATTGCGTGGCTTGCCCGTATTCGCCTTTGTCGAGCGCGTCGGCGGCTTCGTTATAAAGAGATTCGACCGGGCGTTCCTCCACCGCCGCCTTCTTTTCGGATCCGGAACAGGCCGTCATGGCCAGCAGGGCCATCAAAGGAATGAAATATCGAAACGAGCAACGCATGACGTACAAAATAGCTTCCCCGGGCAGGGAAAGAAAGAGGCTTAATTTATTAATAAAAGCGGCTCAACGTCCGGTGGGCGGGTTTTTTCAGATAGCGGTCGGTTTCGACGCTGCGATGCCACAATATGTGATCCACCGTCATCGGAATCATTCCCTTTTCCTGCGCAATCAACTCCACGGCATGGAGGGCACAGGCGCGGATTTCGATTTCCTCCTCGGACTCGGACGGGATTTCCTTACCGGCGGCGATGCGCGCAGCCAGTTTCGGATCATATTCAAGAATGCCGTCAACATGTAAAACGTGCGGTACGCCGTTATCCGGAAACATGGTCAACTGCTCGATGTCGTGGAACAGCATCCTGCCCATGCGGCCATAAGCAAGATGCAGATCGCCCGCCGTAATTTGCGCCCGTTTATAGAAAGGCACGACATGTCCGCGGTAACGGTGAATGTCATTGAAGTGATGCATCCGGATCATCCAACGCACCATTTTCTCGACCGACCCGCCCGCCTGCGCCACGACACCCGTAATCCGACCGCCGAAATCGTCCGCCACGGCGTGGCCTATTTCATTCAGGGATTCCGTGCAAAGCTTTACGAATTCCGCACCGTATTTTTTCTTCATTGGAATCCCGAGCAGCATTGATACGTCGAACGGCGTGAGCCGTGCCAATTCGGCGGCCGTATAGGGCCCATTCGTTTCGTAATGTTCCTTCAGTTTCGTCGCCAACGTAAAATAGATAGACTTATCAACCAGCTTCCAGCCTTCTTTGACCAGATGCGATTGATAGCCGGAACCGAAATTGATGCTATCGAGCGCAAGGATATAGGAAATCGTGTCATTTTCTGCGCCGATATAATGATGGACCGCGTCCATTACGTTACGCGGCGACTTGTTTGGCAATCGGGCGGCATAGGCGGGAAGTTTGTCATGCCTGATGTGAACATACCGCGCACTTTGCGCTACGACTTCACATCCGCGGCGTATCGTATCGAACATGGTCTGCGCCGGGGCAGCCTGTAATGGCAAGGCAGGTAGAGCCGTCATGTCACCCAGATAGTTTTATTTTGCTTTACGGCTACCCTTAAATCATTTTCCGGAAGTTAATTCAAGGAGTTTTTAGGTGCTATATGTTAACAAAAACCGCTTCGCGCCCGACCGGATGACCTGCGATTTTGCTATTTTTCTCATATATATCAACAAATTCCCATGCCGTCTGGTCTGCAAACAGCGCGCGCAGCAGCGCGTTGTTCAGCGCATGGCCGGGACGGTTGCTTTCGTAGGCGCCGATGATGACGCCGCCAGCCAGATACAGGTCGCCGATGGCATCCAGAAGCTTATGCCGGATAAACTCATCCTCATGCCGCAGGCCTTCGGGGTTTATAACCCCCTGCCCGTCCAGAACGATGGCATTTTCAAGAGAGCCGCCCAGCGCGAGACCGTTTTTTCGTAATGTCTCAACTTCCGCCAGAAAACCGAACGTGCGGGCGGATGCGATGTCGTGACGGAAATTGCCGTTCAGCAGCTGCACGTCGCGCATCTGCGCACCGATTGAAGGATGATCGAAACAGATGCTCCCGGAAAAATGGGATCCTTCGGCGGGGCGCAGCCGGGCAATCTTGCTGTCTACATCCACGCGCACTTCCTTCAGGACGCGGATAGCCCGGCGCGACATGTCTTGCGGTATCAGGCCGGCGGAATCTATCAGTGCGACGAAAGGTTCGGAACTGCCATCCATCACCGGAACTTCGGGGCCATCCAGATCGACGATGGCATTATCGACGCCGCAACCGCGCAGCGCCGCCATCAGGTGTTCTACCGTGCCGACCGTCACGCCGGCCGCATTGCCGACCACCGTGCACAAGCGGGTATCCACCACGAAGTCCCAGCGGGCGGGAACGACGTTATCGCGATCAGTCACATCAGTGCGTACAAATGAAATGCCGTGCCCGACAGGCGCGGGGTGCAAAGTCATCGTGACTTCCGCGCCGGAATGAAGGCCCGTGCCGGTCAGCGTTGCCGGAATTCCAATCGTGTGCTGCATAAAAATTGCCGTTTCTTAATCTGAATTATTGCAATACTCTTCACCAAAATATAGAAGTCGTTGTTTTATAAAACAAATCACGCTTTGTTGCCCATTGTTACAGCAGTCCAAAAACAGGTCGGGAGCCGCGCCGGAATACGGACAGAAACCCCGTATCACATTGTTATAAATATATTTTTACTCCATTTAGTTCAGGCGCCTCATGCTCACCCGCGCTCATTTTATAGCCAAGCCTATAACGGATTTCCTGAGTGGAAAACAAAAACGCCCCGCCTTTTGATGGGCGGGGCGTTTTTATATTAACATAATGTTAATATCGTTGCTGTTAATATCGTTGAAGGGGTAATCCTTACATGGCTTTTGATGCCGACAAGATGCGCAGCCACTTCGATGATGCATGCGGGATATTCACCTGGCCCGGCAAGGGGCTGCGGGCGCTTGATCAGGCTTTCGGCCGCGAAAAGGGGCTGGTTGATGCTGAAAGTGGGCTGGCGTTTACTCAGATATTAGCTCCCGACACAATGAAAGATGAAAAAGGGAAAGATATAGATACGAGCAAGAAGATGCAGAACTACGGCAGGGAGCTTCACAAATACGATCCCAAAATTGTCAGTGAAACTCTCAAAGATCCAAAATTCCACGAAATCGAGAAAAACGTCAGGGAAATATATGCGCATTTCCCCGCGTTCGAAGATACGATGCGCGAGGAATATCCCGACTTTCACAAGAAGATAAATGAATTGTCCGCTTCAAAATCACCTATGACAGACATGGCAAAGATGGGCCTGATGGTCAACAGCATGGCCTGTGATGAAAAACTCCGGAACAGCATCATCGGAATGATTACGCCGTATGCGGAGATGAACGAAAAGTCAGACCTCTGGCAAGAATTTCAGAACGAACTCGACAAACGCTCGACGCAGCCTGCTCCGGCCCCTTCCGTTGCGCCTCCTCGGCCTGCCGCAGCCGCATCAGTGCCGGCAATGTAAGCGGCATCCTTCCCCCGCGAAGATTCTCCGCGAATAAGTTTTTCAAAACAATCCGCGATTCGCCGGATTTCACTCCCATCGAACACGACTTCGCTGCCCTGAAAATCTTGATTTCTTCGCCGCTTTTACCGAAAAAAAGCCCCCCGTTCAGGGGGGCTAAGGAGGAGATCGGCCGTCAGGCAAACCGTGTCAGTCAGTTTGCCTGGCGACGGAGGAAAGCGGGTATATCCAGTTCGCCGTCCGGGTTATCCGTCTTCGGCGGATCAATGTTCAGGCTGCCCTGTTGCAGCGGGCGCTGCTGCTGCGCCTGCATCCGGGCGTGAAAACCGCCGGATGAGGAGCCGCCGCCAGCGCTGCCGCCGGCAGATCCTTGTTGCTGCGCATCACCCTGATCGGCTTCCTCGTGCCCGTAATGGCGCAGAGGACCGGTAATGCGCTCGAACAGAGACGGCGTGCGCTTGCGCTGCTGCGCCGCCGATCCAGAACCGGGAACAGGGGGGCGCAAATTTAGACCGGGCGATGTCGTCGTCTGCACAGGATCCTCGACCGGGCGGCGCGCTGCCAGCGGTACGCCCGCGGCAGGACCGTACCCGCCGACGCCATACCCCGCCGTGGAAGGCATCTGGCTGCGATCCACTTCCGCCGGTTTCGGCGGAATGAATGCATCGTTGTAAACAGCGCCGCGCAGAGCCGCCGCCTGTTGCTGCTGCGGCTGGGAAATATATTGCGCTTCCTGCGTAAATTCCTGCTGATCGAACATATCCTTTTCGGGATCGTCCATACGGCGCGCGACAGCAGCCGCGGCCGTAGCCGGAACCGGAACAGAAACCGCCGGGCGGATCCCCATCGGTATCTGCGGCGGTGGCGCTGCCGCCGCGGGAGCTGCCGTCTGCTGCTGTATAACAGCCTGCTCCGTATGCGGACGGGCACGGTCAAGCTTGCGCCCTTCCTGCTGCTGCATGATCGTATTCAAGGACAGGCCGGGAACGCCCTTACGGCTTTTTTCTTCAGCCACATCAATGCCGGTTGCGACGACCGATACGCGCATGATGCCTTCCATGCCTTCCTCGAAAGTAGATCCGAAGATGATATTCGCATTCGGATCCACTTCGTCGCGGATACGATTACAGGCCTCATCCACCTCGAACAACGTCATGTCGTAGCCGCCCGTGACATTGATGATGACGCCGCGGGCGCCTTTCATCGTTACATCGTCAAGAAGCGGGTTATTGATAGCCTTCTCCGCAGCCTCGACAGCGCGCCGCTCGCCGCTCGCTTCGCCCGTGCCCATCATCGCCTTGCCCATTTCGAGCATGGCGGAGCGTATATCGGCGAAATCAAGGTTGATAAGACCGGGCATGACCATCAGGTCGGTTACGCCGCGCACGCCGGATTGCAAAACGCTGTCGGCCATTTTAAACGCCTCGGCGAATGTCGTCTTTTCATTCGCCACGCGAAACAAATTCTGGTTCGGGATAACGATAAGAGTATCGACGTAGTCCTGCATCTCGCTGATTCCGTGCTCGGCCATTTTCATGCGGGTCGTGCCTTCAAAATGGAAGGGCTTCGTCACCACGCCGACGGTCAGTATCCCCTTTTCCCGGCAGGCGCGCGCGATAACCGGCGCAGCGCCCGTACCCGTGCCGCCGCCCATGCCGGCGGTTATGAACACCATATTCGCGCCCTCAAGATGCCGGACAACGTCATCCAGCGATTCCTCGGCCGCAGAGCGCCCGACTTCAGGCTTTGCGCCCGCGCCGAGACCACCCGTAACGGTTACGCCCAGTTGAATTTTCGTTTCGCACAGACTGCCTTCAAGCGCCTGGGCATCCGTATTGCAGACAACAAATTCGACCCCTTGCAGGCCCGAGCTGATCATGTTGTTAACTGCATTGCCGCCAGCGCCGCCGACGCCGACAACCGTGATTTTGGGTGTCAATTTCTGTACCTCTTTATGCTGCATTCTTATGTTGATCATGAGAAAAACCTCCGTGGTAAGACGTGTGACATCCCTGCTTTGCGTTTTCTTATCGTTGATTTGATTCTATTTCAGTTCGTAAAAACGAAAAAGAGCCGCGCCCAGCACAAAAGAGGTTTCTGACCTGAAAACAGCCGCTTTTTACGCCATCCGTGAATGAATCATTTTCTCAGAGACGAGAACTAAGTGATTCATCCGATTCAGACTTTAAAAGTGTTGCAAAAGACATATGATTCGTGAAGGGGTCTCTTGCAGTTTTCTGTGGATAAGTCCATGTTTTCCACGGGGAATCAAATCAATGGAATGGGGATAGAACGGAAGATAGATATGAGGATATTGAATTACCAATTTTCCTGCAGCCAATATTTGACCTTCTCGAAGATGGTGCCGGGGGCGGCCTGCGCCATGATTTCAGCCGGCGTTTCATCGGATCGTTCGGATACATAGATCAGCAGGCCTGCCGTCGTCGCAAAGGCCGGACCGCTGACGGAATCCGCAAGACTTCCGATGCGTATAGGACGGCCCTGACGCACCTGCTTGTCCAGTATCAGCTGCGCCAGATCGCGCACGCCGGGAAGCTGGCTGGCCCCGCCGGTCAGGACGACGCGGCGGCCCGCGGCCGCGCCGATACCGCTGTCCTGCAGGCGCGCGCGGCAAAGTTCGAGTATTTCCTCCAGACGGGGCTGAATGATGCCGATCAGAAGCGAACGGGGTACGTGGCCGGACTGCCTGTGCCGGTCTTCGCCCAGTTGCGGCACATCGATCATATCGTTTTCGTCCGACCCCGCAGCGATGGCGCTGCCGTACAGGGTCTTGATGCGCTCGGCATCGACAAGGCTTGTCGTCAGGCCGCGGGCAATATCGCTGCTGACATGCTGGCCGCCAAGAGGCACGGCATCGGAAAATATCATGGCCCCGCCGGAAAAAACGGCCAGAGACGTTACGCCGCCGCCCAGATCGATGACCGTGCACCCCAGATCCATTTCATCCTCGACCAGCGCGGAAAGCCCGGACGCATAGGAAGACAGGCACAGCGCGGAAATATCCAGATGGCTGCGCTCGATGCAGGTCGCGAAATTACGCAACGCAACGGAATCGCCGGTGACAAGATGAATGTCCACGCCCAGATTTTGCCCGTACATTCCGCGCGGATCGCGGATGCTGTTGTGGCCGTCTATGGCGTATCCGGTGGGAACCGTGTGCACAAGCTCCTGCTCCGGGCCCTGCAGCGCCTGCGTCTGCGCCTTCGCCAGAGCGCGGCGCACATCATTATCCGTAACCTCGTGCCCCGAAACCTGCACATCGACATCGAAGCAGTGGGATTTCGCATGAATGCCGGGAACATTGACGATGACATCGCGCAGAGGATAGCCGCCGATGACCGGCCCGGCCATGTTTTCAGCCGCGTGCACGGTGGCGCGAATGGCGGCTTCTGCCGCGCCCAGATCCGCAACCGTGCCGTTTTTCACGCCAGCGGAAGCCTGATGTCCGACGCCGACAACCTCAAACCCGCCGTTGTCATCGATGATGCGCGCGATAAAGCACGCGATCTTGCTGGAACCTATATCCAGCGCAGCGATGATAGATCCTTTCGGTTTTGGCTTGTGTTTCATATTATCCGCCGTTTTCTGTTCGTTTTTTGCGGTTCTCCATTCAAACCTGCGAGCCGCAAACCGCTAGATACTATCACCCTTTATGGCTGCCTTATACTCCATAACCGCGCCCGGCCTCGTGCGGATAGTGATACGGTTTTCCTCGCGCAGATCCACCGACTCGATGTCCTTGTCCAGAAGCCCGTCATCTTCCTGCGCCTTCGCCAGGCGCCGCAACGCAAGCCCCAGATCGCCTTCGGGCATCTTCGCGGTAATCCCGTTTTTCATCTTGATGTCCCAGCGGCGCTCGCCGATCCATGAGGCCGCCTCCGCCCGCGGCTTCAGCGAAGGTTCGGCGCTCAGCAGCCGGATGAGTTCCGGCGCGAAGCGCGGAGCGCTTTCGCCGACGAGGATAATCAGGTCCGAAAATTTTTCCAGACGGCTGTCGGCGAGCGTGATGCCTTCGGAATCTACCAGCCGTACCTTGCCCTTGTTCTGCCACAGCGCCATCGGCACGCGTTCGACGAGACCGATATAGACCGTATCGGGCAGACGGCGTTCGACATGAGCCTCGCGCACCCACGAAATGCGCTCTATCAGATCCTTCGCCTCCGCAGGATCGAAGGCGAAGATGGGATCGCCGCGATCGACATTCAGCAGCGCGCGCAAAACGTCGGGATCGGTGTTTTCCCGCCCCTCGACGAGCAGATTGTTGATGACGAAGCCGCGATCCGCAGCCGCCGTATAAAAGGATTTATACGCCCCGTGCGACAGCCGCGGCACAGCGCCGGACAAGACAATCCATGCGCCGCCCCATAAAACGAGCGCCGTGCCGCCCGCAATAATCCCGGAGCGGCGGAGAAAGCGACCTAGGCGCGCTTTTTGCTCTCCAACGGCGTAGCGTTTCCTGATTTTTCCTTTTGTTGTTCCAGCCCGTGGCATTTTGCTGTCTCGACCAGATGTCTGCAGAGTTCGACGAACGACATGCCGTTGCGGATGACCTGCGAGGGGCCGATAGATTCCGGCGTCAGCCCCGGCTGGGTATTGATTTCAAGGAAGTACAGCCCGGAAGCGCCCTTGCTGTCATCATAACGGAAGTCGCAGCGCGCAAGACCCGCGCACCCGACCCCATTATACACGCGTTCAGCATAATCCAGAGCGGTTTTATAGATATCTTCGGGAATTTTCGCGGGCAGCACATATTCCGTACGCGTATCGTGGTACTTGGCCTCGTAATCGAAAAACCCGGTTTTCGATATTATTTCCGTCACGCCCTGCGCCTTGCCATCGAGCACGGCTACGGTCAGCTCCCGCCCCGGAATATAACGCTCCACCAGTACTTCATCACCGTAAACCCACACATCGGCATCCAACGGCGGATGATTGTCCTTGTCCAGAACGATACGAACGCCGACGCTGGATCCTTCGTTCGGAGGCTTGACGACGTAGGGCGGCTTCATGACAGCGCCCGCGAGCACCTGTTCCTTTGTCGCGAGGATGCCTTCGGGCACGGGCACGCCGGCGGCGGCGGCCATTTTCTTGGCGACAGGCTTGTCCATGCCGATGGCGGAGGCCAGCACGCCTGAATGGGTGTAGGGAATTTCAAGGATTTCCAGCACGCTTTGAATCTCGCCGTCTTCCCCGCCGCGACCGTGCAGGTTGTTGAACGCGACATCGGGTTTCGGCGTCAGCGCGGCCATCAGCGCGGCAATATCTTTTTTGACGTCGATGACGGTCAGGTCATATCCGGCCTCGCGCAGGGCTTTTTCAACCTTCTTGCCCTTTTCGAGCGAAACCTGCCGCTCCGCCGACCAGCCGCCGATAAGTAATGCCACTTTTTTGCTCATTTGTTATTTCCTCTTTAAAAAAACCACCAAGACACCAAGACACCAAGTTTTTTACATTTTTCTTCTCCGTGTCTTGGTGCCTTGGTGGTTAATCTTTCTTTTCCCCAACCCGTTTGATTTCCCATCTTAGCGTAATGCCGCAGTCCTCGTAAACGCGGCGGCGAACCTCTTCCCCCAGATTTTCAAGGTCGGCGGCGGTGGCCGTTCCCGCATTTATCATGAAATTGCAGTGCTTTTCGCTCATGACTGCCCCGCCGAGGCGCAGGCCGCGGCAGCCAGCCTTGTCTATGATCTGCCAGACTTTCGTGCCCGCCAGCAGCCCCGCTTTTTCGATTTCTTCAGCGGAAGGATTCGCAAAAGTCGAGCCACCGGTTTTCTCCCGGATCGGCTGGGTTGATTCGCGCTTCTCTTTAATCTCTTTCATGTGCGCAGCGATTTTTTCCGGGTCGCCGGACGCACCCTGGAAGATGGCGGCAGTGAAGATGGTGTCGGCGGGTATCGTGGTATGGCGATAGGCCATACCCATCTGTTTTGGGAACAGCATGTGAAGTTTTCCGTTGCGGTCAATCGCCTCCGCCTCGACCAGCGCGTCTTTCGTTTCAGAACCGTAACAGCCCGCGTTCATCCGCAACGCGCCGCCGATGGTTCCGGGGATGCCGCTGAAAAATTCGAGGCCGGATATGCCTGCCTCTGCCGCCGCTTTTGCTACGTTCGCATCAAGCGCTAGCGCGCCGGCACGGATGCGGTGACCGGGCAGGATTTCAATGCCCGCGAATTCTTTTCCAAGACGAACCGTAACGCCCGTTATGCCGCCGTCGCGGATAATGGTGTTGGAGAGTACGCCGAAGATATTTATATCTCCCGCCCCCTCTCCCAGCCCTCCCCCCACGGGGGGGAGGGCTGGGGTGGG
>JACQIJ010000044.1 GCA_016198545.1 Pseudomonadota bacterium | reverse complement strand
TAATAAACTTTTCTAATAAACCCGGATACTGATCGCTGCTATCGGACAGCGAAAATTCGTGGTACGCTTCCTATCAATAAAAATAAAAAATAACGCTGAACAGGGAGTTACATAATGGCACAATTATCAATCAGGGGGCTTTTTGCCTCCGCCGTATCTGCTATGTTTCTTGCCGGTACGCTGTTTACCGGTTACAGCACGGTTGCAAATGCGCACCCGGACGAACTGCGGGCATCTCCCGCATCCGTAGCGGCTGTGGCCAAAACATCCGGCTCTTTTGCGCTTCATCAAACCCTTCCGCTTTCAGAAGCGAAAAAAATCATGTCCCGGGAGGGCTGGAAAGCTCAAATGTATGGTTACGTACTGGCCAGCGAAGACACGGTCAAAGGGGTTATGACTCTTTTCAGGCAGGAAAAATCCGACAAATGGCGTATCCTTATTACCACGGATGCCAAAGCCTACCTTGCATATGAAGGCGACAAGCTTGCGCTCAGCGAGCCGCTGGATCCGACACGCCGCCTGGCATCATTTGAAAACGGAAACGCCCTGCCTGCGAACCACCCCACGACGGGTTTCCAGAGCTGTGGCGCAAACCTTAGCAAAACCGAAGAAAAAATCGTCGGCGGCATTGTCGTTGAGGGCGTTACTTCAGACGGCGAGGTCAAAATGATGATCGCGGCCAATTACATCGCCGAGGAAAAAGAGCAGCAGATTACATGGGCAATGTATATGGCTGCCATCGACAACCCGGACACCCAATGCCGGGCGGAAACGGGCTTTGGCGTTACCTTTACGCCTGATTTCAAACCCCTTCCGCCGTGGTACGAACCGTCGGCGCCATAATCACAGAGCCGGCTTGGAAGAAACAGCAGGGGCCCTGCCGATGTCCGCTGTTTTTTTACGCAGATTTTGTATGCTGATAATCGCATCATGGGCCGGATCATTGACCCCGCCGTCCCAGCGCGCATAAATCTGCTCCAGCGGCAAATCCGTAAACGACCTGTCCAGATTTTCGATTCGTATCTTTCTTTCAGCTCCCGTCATTTCATGATTGAAGTAGTCCCCGGGATTTTTGTTCTGATCCGCCATTTCCTCAATCTCCGCCAGAAGACTCAGGTAAACTTGCTTCCTGACATCCGGATTGTTCAGCATGCTGACAGCAACCATCTGGCGCAAAAGCGTCCTGTCCTCTGCGCCAACCGTTTCCCCGAGTTTGTTCATCGTTTCCGCATTGGCCGCGATATCGTCAATAACTTTCTCTAAAAAGTCATAGTCGTTCCTGGCTGCTTTTAAAGAATCCGGATCCCCTGTTGCCTGATAGGCGTCGATCGCCTGCAATATCTGCTCCGCGGCGGCCTGCGCCTTCCATAGCGTTAGAATCAGGGCAAGATCATTTACCTCCAGACTGCGATCCATAGGCGCCGTTCCCATCAGGGCCGCAAAAGCCACGGCCCTGTTCACCAAATCCAGTTCAAGATGCTCTGAAATATCGTCTATAGATATGCCGTAAGGATTGACCTCGGTAAAGCCGTCGCCCAGAGATGTCTCCTTGGAAATCGCATCATTGATGACCAGAGACGCGCGACCTTCTTTCCTCTGCTTCAGCAAAACGGGAATGTCCATATCCTCATAGCTGCCGACACAGACTTCATCAATAATGGAACCATTGCGCCCCAGCTTCTCCAGAAGCCTGCCCCAATCCTGATAATCCATGAGGCTCAGACGAAACCGGTCAAGAATATTGTATATCTGCAGCTGTTTACGTGAAAATTCTAGATTCTTCTTTACCCCTACATCATCGGATCGATCAATAAATTGCTGGAATCTATCCATTTCTGTCTGCCGCATTTCAATGTCGGATACGGATAAGGGCGCATCAAGACTTCGACAATTTATAAATTCCCTGTCACTTGATATCTGATCCGCCGCGCTGCTTTCTCCTGTCATCATGCCGTATAGCGACGCCGTCAACGCGCCTCCGGCAAGCAACGCTTTGCCGGCTGCGCTTAAAAACCGTTTTGTAAGTGAAAATCCCATGTTTTGCCCCGTTCATGCTTTTTTTAAGGATACAGCCGGACCTTAGCATCTATTTTTTTCGAAAACAGCATGAAATCCGGTCGTTTTCGGGACATTCTCATAAAAATTTGCATTATTCCGGAAAATACTGTATAAACATTTAAATTACATAATTATAAACGGGTGCAACCATGGCGGCTCTGCCGATTAAAGTGCATAACTTCCTTCAGGAAGTTCAGGATATTGAAAACCCGACAGATGCGGAAAAGCACCGAGCCATGGAGCTTCTGAGCGAAACGCTGCGCCACCGTAATATGAAACTGTGCCGGGCCAAGGAAGATCTTGCATCCATTGCCCGAAAACTGAAAGCCCTCCACGTCGAGCTGGAGGACATGAACCGCCGCCTTGAACTAACCATTAAAGCCGGCAGCGGAAGCCAAAGCATACACTGATTATTCTTGAAATTAATTTCAGTTGATGCGCCATTGCTTCGGCCATAGACTTGCCGTATGAGCCTTTCCCCCCTCACCCGCCGCCGCGCCGCGCAGTTCAGAGCCAATAAACGCGGATACCGCAGTTTCTGGCTGTTCGCCATCCTGCTTTTTGTATGCCTGTTCGCCGAATTCATCGCCAACGACCGGCCGCTGCTTGTAAAATATGACGGCAATTTTTATGTGCCTGTTTTCACGGAATATCCGGAAACAACCTTCGGCGGCGATTTTGAAACCGCAACTGATTATCGCGATAAATATGTACAGGAACTGATCGCCGCGAAAAACGGCTGGATCGTATGGCCGCCGGTACGTTATTCCTACGATACGATCAATTACGATCTGCCACAGCCCGCCCCCTCGCCGCCCACGCGCGACAACTGGCTGGGCACGGACGACCAAGGACGCGACGTCATGGCCCGCGTCATTTACGGCTTCCGCCTGTCCGTTCTGTTCGGGCTGGCGCTTACGCTGATAAGCTCCCTCATCGGCGTGACGGCAGGAGCTTTTCAAGGTTATTATGGCGGTAAACTGGACCTCATTATGCAGCGCGTGATAGAAATCTGGGCATCTCTGCCCAGCCTTTACATTCTGATCATCTTCGCCGCAATTTTCGTTCCGGGATTTTGGACGCTGCTGTTCATCCTGCTGCTATTTTCATGGGTCAGTCTTGTCGATGTCGTGCGGGCCGAATTCCTGCGCACGCGCAATTTCGATTATGTGCGGGCGGCAAACGCGCTTGGCGTTGAAAGCATGACCATCATGTTCCGCCATGTCCTGCCGAACGCAATGGTTGCCACCATAACATTCATGCCCTTTATCCTGACCGGCGCGATTACGTCATTAACAAGCCTCGATTTCCTTGGCCTCGGTCTGCCGCCCGGATCTCCCTCTTTGGGGGAATTGCTCCTGCAAGGTAAAAATAACCTTCAGGCCCCGTGGCTTGGGTTCACCGCCTTTTTCAGTCTGGCTATAATGCTGTCCCTTCTTACCTTCATCGGTGAAGCCGTACGCGACGCCTTCGATCCGCGCAAAACCAGATTCTGACATACCGCATAGCGGCAAGGATAGCGGGTTTACCCTCCCAGCGCGGCTGCCTATACTGGCTGCGGAAAGAAAATAAAAAAATACGCAGGGACTTTCATGACCGCAGATGCTTTCACGGCCGCTTCGGATGGCGATCGTAATCCAGGCCTGCCGCCTTTTGTGGCAAAACAGGTAACGCCGGAAATGGTCGCGGAGCTGGAGCGCCTTATCGGACAGCAAGCCGAAGAACACGAGTGCGCCTTTTTGCGAAATACGGAAGCCCTGCGAGCAGCCATAGATCCGCCAAACCCGCGCGCCTACGCGCATCTTGTCTTCGATCCTGCGGACAGCGAAAAAGCTCTTGCCTATATGTTCTATTCGACAGTGTGGGCATTTGAAGGAAAAACGGCATATCTGGAAGATATCTGCGCGGACAAAAATCATCGCGGCAAATGCGGCGTCGGAAGTTTCGCGATGAACGCGTTCTTTACCCTTGCAGCCGAACACGACTGCAACCGCGTCGCGTGGTCCGTCATGGAAAACAACAAGCGCGCCATCCGTTTTTATCTTAAACACTGCGTCCTTCCCGTGCCGAAGAAAAGCTACGACATGGACAACCTTCTGGAAGATGAAACCGCTCTCCCCGACCCCGGAATATGCAGGGCCGAACGCATCGAAGGACCTCATGCCGCCATACCGGAGCATCTGGCTCCCGCGGCATTCGATCCGAATACCGGGCTTTTTGCCGTAAAGGGGGATACCGGCGATCCGGCCGCCATTCTCCTGATGAACGCCAACTTCTCGACTTTCCGCGGCGTTACCGGATTGCTGGTGGAACCTGTAAAATTCATCAGGCCCGCAGATGACGGTGAAAAGCGCAGGGTTTTAAGCGCTGCTTTCCGAGCCGTATGCGCGTTCGCCCGCGAAAACGGATTCACGGGACACATATATGCAGCGGCAAAGGAGCGTGATATTGTCGCCAATGATTTCCTGAATTCCGCTGGACGAGGCCGGCTAAAAATGAATGATAACCCTGAATCCGTATTTATGCATATGGCGCGCATGATAGTTTGTTCCACGCCAAGGAACTCGTTCATACCGAAACAACCACTATAAAAGGACACTTCCATGAGCACAGTCATTCTTTCCCATCCGTCCTGCCTGAAGCATGAACCAGGCCCCGGCCATCCCGAAAAGCCGGAGCGACTGGAGAAAGTTCTTGCGGCGCTTCACCGTTACGATATCCGCCAATCTCCGACTGCAGACCCCGATCAGATAACCCGTGCGCACGACCCCCGTTACGTCGCGCGCGTCATAGGTAACGCGCCACAATCCGGCCTGTTCAGCCT
>JACQIJ010000036.1 GCA_016198545.1 Pseudomonadota bacterium | reverse complement strand
TGTGGATTTTCGCCGTAGCGCAGGGGTTGTTTCAGATTTCCCGAGAAGCTGATCCGCCGCGGAAAGTCATTCTTCCCGGCCTGAGAGGCGAACCATCCAGCGATATTGGAATCATATGTGGCGGTCAGGGCGAACGCGTTGGCAGCCAGAGCGCGGCGCAATGAAAGGCTGACCGCGCCTTCGTTTTCTTTCATGTCCTCGAGAATCTTGTCGTAGTCCTGCGGATCGGTGAGGATCGTCACAAACTCGTGGTTTTTAGCTGCCGCGCGGATCAGCGCGACGCCGCCAATGTCTATATTTTCGATGCAGGCATCGAAATCGGCGCCGCTTTTCACTGTATCGATGAAGGGGTAGAGGCTGACGACGACCATGTCGATTCCTTCGATGTCGTTTTTCTCCATCGCCTTGCGGTGATTGCTGTCGTTTCGGCGCGCCAGGATTCCGCCATGCACCTTCGGATGAAGCGTTTTTACGCGGCCGTCCATGATTTCAGGGAAGCCCGTGTAGCCGGCAAGATCTCGGACCTCGATCCCCGCGTCGAACAATGTTTTCGCCGTGCCGCCGGTAGAGATGATTTCAACGCCGAAAGCAGCCAGTTTTTTTGAAAACTCGACAATGCCGGATTTATTTGAAACCGAGACGAGCACTCGTTTTACAGGCACGGCGCCTGCACTTTCAACCGCTTTCTTTTCCATCTTTGCGGAGTTTTTTTTCGATACGTTCGCAGTCATGAAGCTACCGGGTTGCGGCGGCGCTGGCCGGCGGTTTCTGCATGGAGTGAGCGCTGTCTTTCAGGATGTACAACCCACGCTGCCCTTCCATGGGCTTGAATTCTTCGGCAATCCCGAGAACCGTTTCTGCGCCCCCCAAAAACAGGAAGCTGTCCTTCTCCATTTGCTTCGCGATTTTCCCAAGTACAGTTTTTTTCGTCGCTTCATCAAAATAAATAAGCACGTTACGGCAGAACACGACATCAAATCTCCCCAGTTTTGAAATATCTTCAAGAAGATTGCAATGCTCAAAGCGGACCATTTTTCTGATCTCTTCCTTCAGGCGCCATGACTCATTGACCTGATCGAAAAATCTCATCAGCATCTGTATCGGAAGGCCGCGTTGCACCTCGAACTGGGAGTACTCCGCTCTTTTGGCGTTTTCAAGGATAGCGTTGGAAATATCAGTTGCCGTTATCTGAATATTCCAGCCCTGCATCATGGGAGCGTTTTCCTTCAGCACCATCGACAGCGAATAGGGCTCTTGTCCGCTGGAACAGGCCGCGCACCAGATCTTGAGGGATTTCGTTTTGCTTCGCTCTTTCAGCATGTGAGGCAAAACGACGGATTTGAAAAGATCAAACGGCTTTCCGTCACGAAAAAACGATGTTTCGTTCGTCGTCATGGCTTCGACGATGTCACGGACCATGTTGCTGTCAGGCTTGCCGCGCAAAGAGACCGACATGGCGTCAAGGGAGGGAAACCCCCATTTTTTCGCGATCGGCGTCAGGCGGGAGTCAAGCAGATATGCCTTGTCCGGCGTCAGGGTCAGACCTGATTTTGTTTTCAACATATTTTTATAAAGATCGAAGTCGCCTATGTTCATTGTCAGTTCCAGCCCTTGTTAACGACCCCGGTGACCGCTTTTAAAATTGCGGGGCCGATTTTGCTCAGCGTCAAAACTTCCGTGCACAATCCGGCTTCGGCAACGGCGCCGGGCATGCCCCATACTATGCTTGTGGCCTCGTCCTGTGCAATAAGAGGCGCCCCCATGCCGGTCAGCGCGCGGCAGCCTTCCAGTCCGTCTTGTCCCATGCCGGTCAGGATAACGGGCAGCGTTTTTTTTCCATATATGTTTCCTATACTCTTCATCATAGGGTCGACAGAAGGTTTGCAGAAATTTTCCGGTGGTCCGTCATCCAAGGCGACTAATACTTTACCATCTTTCTTCTCGAACAACATATGATGTCCGCCGGGGGCTACATAGGCATGTCCTCTTTTTAACTCCATGCCGTCCTCTCCCTCGACGCAGGGTATGCCGCAGTTTCTCTCTATGTGTTGCGCCAAAACGGCTGTAAAGGTTTTAGGCATATGTTGCGTGATGACGATGGGAACGGGAAGGTTTTTTATTTCCCTTAATACTTCCATTAGGGCTTGCGGCCCCCCCGTAGAGCTGCCTATGGCTACAATATCGGGTCTGCCGACGTAAATATCCGGCCCCGTGCGCAAGGTAAAGGATCTCGCTTTTTTTGCTGCCGGCGCCGCCTGGGCATCGGTTTTTTTAAGCAGATTGAAAGTTGAGGATTTCCGAGGAGGATCCCCGGCCGGCGCGGCCACTCTTGCTTTTGCAAGCCCCTTGATGATCCGGACAAGGTCCTTGCTGAAATCCCCGGCCGTACCGGAAAGGTCCCCCGTGCTTGTGGGCTTGGCAATGCATTCGGTGGCCCCGAGGGACAACGCTTTCATGGCAATGGCCCCTCCTTTTGCGCTCAGTGTCGAGCAAATAAGGACTTTAACATCCGGCTTTTGCTGAAGCAAAAGGGGCAGGGCAGTCAGCCCGTCCATGACAGGCATTTCTATATCCAGCAGTACGATGTCGGGGTCAACGCGTTTGATCGTATTGACGGCCATCTCGCCGTTATGCACGGAGGACACGATGTAAATCTGGTCGTCCTTTTCAAGCGTCCGGGTGATAAGTCCGCGCACGACAGCGGAATCGTCGACGAGCATGACCCTGATTCTGCCATCAGCGGCAGTCTCCGGCGGGCGCATGTCTCCGGGCGATTCGGGGTTGCTCATACACACCTACGCAGTTTCCTAAGGGGCAGCTTATCCGGTTTTTGTTTCAATGAGGCCGATTTGCGCAAACTTTGATTCAACGATATCGCTGTCGAACGGCTTCATGATGTACTCGTTGGCGCCGGCGTTCATCGCGCGCTGGATGTGGTCCATATCGTTTTCCGTTGTGCAAAAAACGACTTTTGGATGTCCGCCCTCTCCCATTTTTCGTAATTTATCAAGGAATTCAATGCCGCTCATGACGGGCATGTTCCAGTCAAGCAAAATGGCATCGGGCATTTTTTTCGAACAGACATCGTAGGCCTTCTGTCCGTCTTCGGCCTCGATGCAACTAAAGCCGAGATCCTCGATAATGCGACGGGCCACCTTGCGCACCACGCGGCTGTCATCAACAACAAGGCATGTTTTCATGTCGATTTTTCCTTATTATTTTTTCCCTGGATCAGATACGCACCGGATAGCTTATACTTTTTCCGCCGGATTACAAATGGACCTTATCGAGCAGCTTCGGTACATCCAGAACGACCAGAAGCTGTTTCTCCAGCCTGTAGATGCCGGCGGAGACGTTGCGCCAGACAGGATCCAGCGTGGCGGGGGTTCCTTCGAAATTTTCGCTGTCCAGCGACATGACATCGCCGACTTCATCGATTATCAGGCTGTACAGTTCGCCTTCAAGCTCGACAACGACGCTCATTTCGCGCTGGGATGTTTCACGACGCGGCAAGCCGAGGCGGCAACGCACATCAATGGCCGTAACGATCCGTCCGCGCAGGTTAAGGGATCCCGCGACTTCCGGCGTCGCAAGCGGAATTCTCGTGACCCTTTGCGCGCCGAGAACGTCCTGTACCTGCAAAACGGGGATGCCGAATATCTGGCCTGCGATAAAAATCGTCAGAAAATCGCTGGCGGTTTCCAGGTTCGCCGCCCTCATAGACGAAACGCCGTGATGACGTTTTTCAGCGGACATGTCAGCCGTTTTCATGAAGCCTCCTTGCGCTTATGTTGTTCCGATATGGCCTGGGAAAGCGTAGTCAGCAGCGTTTCGCGATCGAACTTCGCGATATAGCGGCTGAATCCCGCTTCCTTGCCGCGGTCCATGTCCTGCGGCGTGGCGTGGGACGACAGCGCGACCAGCGGCGTATTCTGCCATTGCGTGTCGGCCTTTATTTTCTCAGCAAACTCGAATCCGTCCATTTCGGGCATCTCGATATCGCTGACGATGACGTCAAACTCCTCCCCGGCTTCGCACAGCTCAAGGGCTTCGATCGCGTTGGAGCGCGCCGTCACCTCATACCCGGCTACGGCCAGGAGCGGCATCAGCATGTTGCGGAAGAAGGGGCTGTCCTCGACCAGAAGAACTCTTTTACGCCCGTCCGTGGTTTTGCCTCCTTTTGAAAAGGCGTCGTCGCCGTGGTTTTTAAACCAGTTCTTGCTGACCTGTTGCAGATAATGGCCTACGTCGATGACGTCCGTGGCCTTTCCATGAATAATGGCGCTTCCCATCAGCCCGCCCTTGGCGGCCACCTGTATGTCGATGCGCTCTTCCACGATATCTATAATGGAATCCACGACCAGCCCCATCGAACGGCGTTCATCGGAGAACACGAGAACCGGCTTTTGGACCCGTTCCATCACATTTATCCTGTCGTTGAAGGGCAACAGGGGCATAAGTCCGCCGCGGTATTGAATGACCATGCTGTTGTCGGCCATTTCGATGTCTTTTGTCTTGATTTCCTCCAGGCGGGAAACCAGTTCCAGCGGAACCGCTTTCGGCGCGCCGCCGCCGGCGCCGAAAAGCAGAAGCGACGTTTTTTCGCTTCTTGCCAGTTTGTGATGGGCGGCCATGTCCTCGGATACTTCGGTCGTATCCGTAGAATCGACTTCTCCCGTCTCCTTGGCGATGCCGCCTGGGTCAAGGATCATAATGACCGTGCCGTCGCCCAAAATCGTGTTGCCGGAGAAGATGTCGATATCCTTCAGGATGCGGGCGACCGGTTTGACCACGATTTCTTCCGTATCGAAGACGCGGTCGACGATAATGCCGAACGTGTAGTTCCCAAGCTCGGTCACGACAATATACTTCCTGTCCAGATCGTCTCCGAGGAGAGTTCCGTCTTCGCTCTTTGCTTTCAGTTTCATCAGGTGGCTGAGCGAGACGAGGGGAAGGAGCCGGTTACGCAGACGGAAGACGGGGGTGCCCTTGATGGTTTCGATTTTATTTTCGCTCTGCATCGATATCATGACGAGTTCGCGAACGGCGAGCTGCGGAATGGCGAAACGCTCATTGGACGCCTCGACGATCAGCGCCGATACGATCGCGAGCGTTAGCGGGATTTTGATAAGGAAACGCGTTCCCTTGCCCTCCACCGACTTCATTTCGATGGATCCGCCTATTTTCTCTATATTCGTGCGGACGACATCCATTCCGACGCCGCGGCCGGAAACGGATGTTACCTTTTCGGCGGTTGAAAAGCCCGGCTTGAAGATGAATTGCTGTATTTGCTGCGGCGTCATCGCTTCCAGCTCTTCCTTGGTCGCGAGGCCGTTCGTAAGGATTTTCTTTTTGATTTTTTCAACCGGCAGGCCCTTGCCGTCATCGGTGATTTCAATGATGATGTGGCCGCCTTCGTGATAGGAGTTCAGTTTTATGCGTCCTGTTTCGGGTTTTCCTGCTGCGGCGCGGTCGGCGGGCAGCTCGATGCCGTGGTCGGCCGAATTGCGCACCATGTGCGTCAGGGGATCCTTGATCATTTCAAGAACCTGACGGTCCAGTTCTGTTTCCTGTCCACGCATTTCAAGTTCGATTTTCTTGCCCAGTTCGATGCTGATATCGCGGACGATGCGCGGCAGCTTCGCCCAGGCATTGCCGACGGGCTGCATCCGCGTTTTCATGACGCCTTCCTGCAGGTCGGAAACAACGTGGTTCAGACGTTGCAGCGGCGATGAAAATTCGCTGTCGTTCGCCGTCCTCAATATCTGGAGAAGCTGGTTGCGGGTCAGGACGAGTTCGCTGACCATCGTCATCAGGTTTTCAATGACATCGACGCTGACGCGCAGGGACTGACTGGCTACGGCGGATTCGCGCGCGGTTGTCTCTTCCGCCGCCGCAGGATTTTTTGCGACCGGGGCGTGGCCGGGTTCCGGCGCGGCCGCAACGGGGGATTCCATCCGTTCTTCGCGCGCCGCGCCGTTGGTCGCTGCGGGCGGGGCGGAGGGCGCGGCGGTGAAAGCGGCTTCAAGTTCTTCCGGGGATGCGTTGTCGCCGTCGCCCTTTTCGTAAACGGTCTGAAGCTTTGTTTTCAATTCGTCGTCATTGCCTTCCGGCTCGGTGCCGTTGGCCTCCAGTTCGCCGATAAGATATTTAATGCGGTCGAGCGATTCAAAAATAAGCGTTACGTACTCCGGCGTGACTTCCAGCACGCCGTCACGGAAAAGACCCAGAACGTCTTCCGCCTTGTGCGCCACCGTTTCAAGACGCGGCAGGCCGAGAAAGCCGCAGGTCCCTTTGATCGTGTGCATCAGGCGGAAAATTTTCGACAGGAGATCTTTGTCGTTCGGATTCTTCTCGAGATTCACCATGTCGGTGTCGAGCTCCCCGAGACTTTCATTTGTTTCCGTAAGAAATTCGGCAATCAGATCGTCCATAGCGACTCTCCCTAGAAGCGTTTAATTTTCAGGCCTGAGGCGGCTTACAAAAGCGAAACGGGCGAATGCCCAAAGTCAACAATATCCTAAAAAGAAACAAAGTTCGCGTGATTTGTAGTCCGCCATACCAATATATTACGTGCCGATAATAAACGAGACGTTAACAAATCGCAGGAGAGATGATTATTACAACTGTTTTTTGATTATGTAATTTTGCGCGCCAATTTTATGAAAGCTGAATTTCAACTTTTCCGTTTATGGAAGGCAATAAAGAGATGCTGAAACCATATTCCCTTGCCAGAAGGCCGAATACGTAGGGATGAACAAGGCGGGGGTCAAGTTTTTCGGATGAAATTTTGCGTTCCAGCGCTTCTTTCACTGTCGGGCGCGGGGCGGCATCGGGGCCGGCGGCCGTTACGACGGTACCGCTGCCTTTGGCCGATACGCTGATCGTTCCGCCCTTGGGCAGGCACTCCACGGCCATCATGATGCCGCAAGTCAGGATTTTGCAAAAACCTTCGGGTTTCCCGTCGGCGCTGATCTGTTCGGCGTTCCAGTCTTGCTTTACCCTCCCGTCCATCCCGAAAAGCTCGTCGAAAGCCTTTTTTACGTCGGCAGGCTTTATGCTGGGATCGCGCCCGCCCGCGCCGTAGGCAAGCCTGAAAATCTGGAGCCGCGCCGCAGCCTGCTTTGCGCTGTGGGCGATCAGGCCGACCGCTTCCTCCCCGTCGGACAATCCCGTTTCCTCCAGAAATTCCACGCCGTTGTGAACGGCCCCGACGGGGCTGATCAGGTCATGGCATATGCGCGATGCCAGAAATTCCAGAGCCGTGATGTCGAGAGTCATGTTTCCTGCCTTTGCAGCGCTTGTTTTAGCCGCTGAAGTCGATGTCATAACCTGCTTTTGCAACCTCTTCGATAATGGTTTCCTTTATACCGTCCAGATGCTCCGGGCTGTCCGCTTCCGCGCGCGCGACCAGAACGTTCTGCGTATTCGATGCGCGCAGCAGCCACCAGCCGTAGGGCATCCTTACGCGCATGCCATCGGTATCATCGACTGTCATGTGTTTATTTTCAAGGGATTTAATGCTTTTGGCAATGCGCTGCACAATCGCGAACTTTTCTTTTTCCTCCACCTCGAACCGTATCTCGGGCGTGTTGAACAGGCGCGCCATATGTTCAGTCAGGGAAGACAGCGGGCCGGATGCCGCGCCGGCCTCGTTCATCAGGCGGATCGCGGCGTAAAGCCCGTCGTCGAAGCCGTAATATCCGTCGGCAAAAAATATGTGCCCGGACAGTTCGCCCGCCAGCGGCGCTTCCAGTTCCGCCATTTTCGTTTTAATAAGGGAATGGCCCGTCTTCCACATGACGGGTTTTCCGCCAAGCCGCGCGATTTCGTCGAACAGAACCTGCGAGCATTTCACGTCGGCGATGACAGCCGCGCCGGGATGTTTCTGAAGAACCTCACGCGCATAGAGGGCAAGGAGAAGGTCGCAGCGCAGGATGCTTCCTTTTTCATCCACCGCGCCGATGCGGTCGCCGTCGCCGTCGAAGGCGACTCCAAAGTGGCAGTCCTTTTCTTTCACGGCGCGGATGAGGTCGGCGAGGTTTTTATCGACGGTCGGGTCGGGGTGGTGGTTCGGGAAGCTGCCGTCGATTTCATCGAACAGAAGGATATGATCGCCCGGCAGCTTCGCGGTCAGGCGGCGGACGATATCGCCGGCCGCGCCATTGCCGCAATCCCACGCGATTTTCAGCGGTTTCCTGCAGTCGAGGTCTTTCAGCAACCGGGCTATGTAGGCATCGCTGACATCTGTTTGTTTTGCATTGCCGCTTCCGGATTCGTAATCGGCCGCGGCGGTGATGCGGCCCAGCTCCTGGATTTTCGGTCCGAAAACGGTTTCGTTTTTCAGTGTCATCTTGAACCCGTTATAATCAGGCGGGTTGTGCGAACCGGTTATCATGATGCCGCCATCGGCGTCCGCGTGCTTGACCGCAAACCACAGCATCGGGGTGGGACCGAGGCCGATATTTTCAACATCGATTCCCGCGGCGTTCAAACCCGCGATGACGGCCTGCGCGAATGCCGGGGATGTTTTGCGTCCGTCATATCCGGCGCAAACGCGCCGCCCGCTCTTGCGCCTGACCATCGTGCCGAATGCCAGCCCGACGGCGCGCGCGTCCTCTTCCGAGAGGTTTTTGCCGATGCGCCCGCGTATGTCGTATTCCCGCAGGATTTCAGGGTCGAGGCGATGGGGTTGCGGTGCATGTTTCATAGTGGCTGTTGTCATTGTTTTCCGGCTTGTCAAACTGAGGGAGCAACATAGCAACTGCAACCAAAAAGTCCATTATTTTACATATTGCATTATGTAAATGGTGATGCCGCGGAAAAGGCATTGACTGTGTAAGTCGCTATAGCCATAGATGTTGCATCAATGAAAAATTGTGAGGTTGTGTAGTGCGAGCCATCTTGGTTTTTTCGTTTTTGTTGTTGGCTGGATGCGCCAGCCAAATAATGCAGTCGTATGTGGGAAAGCCGGTTTCGGACGTAGTGTCGGACTATGGGATGCCTGTTGGTACATTTGATATTTCAAAAGAAGAACGTGCATTTATCTGGTCTGAAAGCTCGACTGTGGTAGTTCCTGGTGCAACGTACTACGGATACATGCCACTATACATTATACGCCAAAAGGGCGAGGAAGGACATAGACGGGCCTGCGGCATGGACTGTTACAGGCTTTAGGTCGCCCACACTTGGTTGCGAATAACAGAGGGCTTCATGTTTAAGCCGCTGTACGATTCTTGTCTATGATTTTTTTCAGAATGGATTCCGCTTCTTCTTTCATCTCCGGATCACTCATTGCAAACGCGATGCTGGCCTCCAGAAAGCCCGCGCGGGTGCCGCAGTCGTAACGCGCGCCGCTGAAACGATAGCCGTGGAACGGCTGAACGCCGATGAGTTTCGCCATCGCGTCGGTTAGCTGGATTTCTCCGCCCGCGCCCTTTTCCCCCTTTTCAAGATGTTCGAATATTTCCGGCTGCAATATATAGCGCCCGAGGACGGCCAGCGTGGAAGGCGCGTTTTCCGGCTTCGGCTTTTCAACGAGTCCCTTGATATCGACCAGATGTCCGCTGTCTTTTTTAATATCGACCACGCCGTAGCGCGCGGTTTCCTCGCGGGCGACTTCCATGACGGCGACGATATTCCCGCCGCATTCATTATAAATGTCCGCCATCTGCGCGAGGCAGGGTTTGTCCGCGATGAAAACGTCGTCGGGCAGGATGACAGCGAACGGCTCATCGCCCACAAGTCCCTTCGCGCACCAGACCGCGTGGCCGAGGCCCAGCGGTTCAGGCTGGTACGTCACGTGCAGTTTTTCGGCGGGCAGGGTGCTTTCGCGCACGGCGGCGAGCCATTCCTTTTTGTTTCCGGCTTCCAGGATTTTCTCAAGATCGGGTTGCGCTTCGAAATGTTTTTGTAAAATATCCTTGCGGGGGTGGCTGACGAAAATGAATTCCTCGATTCCGGCGGCGCGGGCTTCCTCCCACGAGTGCTGGATCACCGGACGGTCGTTTAGCGGCAATATCTCCTTGGGCAGCACTTTTGTCGCGGGCAGGAAACGCGTGCCCAGCCCGGCGACGGGAAAAACGGCCTTGCGGACGGGTTTGTTGTTTCGGGCGGAGGACATCCTCGCGACAATTGCATGAAGAACGCCCTTTTTGCAACGCGCTTATAGAAAAGTTCATTTTA
>JACQIJ010000043.1 GCA_016198545.1 Pseudomonadota bacterium | reverse complement strand
GCGCCTGCGGATCGCACCCCGGTTTCAGGTTCGAATAGAATGTTTTTTTCGTGACGGAGGCATCCGGCCCCAATCCGGCCGCGGCCTTTCCTGCCGTGTCGATTACGGAGTCCGAAAATGCATCCGTCTGCGTTTCTTTGCCCGCGTAGCGCGCTGCAAGCGCGCGGAAATGCCTGTTCAGCACAGCCCGGGTTTCGTCATGGCTTTTGATGCTTCCGAAAACGCCGATATGGGTCGAAGCCGTCATCCCGTCCTTTGTGCAGCCCGTCAGGCGGATGACATCCGGAACGCCCAATGCCTGCGCGGTGTAGGGCGCGCTGGGGGCCATTGTGCCGGTCAGCGCGGCGGCGGCAAGCACGAAGGAGGGCAGCAGCGGCTTCATGAGCTTTTAACCTCAGGCGGATGGTCGGGGCGACTGGATTCGAACCAGCGACCTTTTGCTCCCGAAGCAAACGCGCTACCAGGCTGCGCTACGCCCCGATTTTCGCGGGAACAGGGGACGTTATAAGGGATGAACGGGGTGGCTGGCAATTATTAATTTATGCAGCCGTCTGCTGATATGAAAAAATCAGTTATAAAGGCGTCTCGCAACGCGGCGAGGGGGAGCTGCTGTAGGCACGATCGGAACGGGGAATGCCGAGCGTGTAAGCGTGACCGTCGTCCAGAAGTCTTTGTGCTTTTGCGTCTCCGTGGCCGGATTGGCCATTTATGAGGATTTCATTCAGCATTTTGTGCAGCGATTTGCGCGCCTCCCAATCCTCGTCGTCCATCCGTTTGAGTTCCTGCGGCGACAGGCTGAAAGGCGATATTTCTTCCATTTGGCTAAGATTGCGGATGGATATCGTGGATTTGATAAAATCTTTCTTCGTGCGGCCAAGCGTATCGATATACGCTTGGCGGACATTTTCAATTTGGTTTTCTGTCGGCTGATACCGGGGGTCAGTAGGCCTGATAGTCATTTCGTGAGTGAATGTTCCCAGATGCCGATCCTTCGTACATCCATAGAATGTCGCGGACAGTACGATTTCATTGCCTTCTCTTTTGCCTGCTGTGACTGTCGACGGAGGCGGCTCGGCATATGCGGTTCCGGCAGTCAGAATAGCGGCGATTGCGAAAGAGGCAGCAGCTTTCATGAATTAGAATCCGTTGTGATAGTGAAAGATCAGGTAAATCGTCGTGTTCACGGCGAAAAGAACGCTGGCGGCTTTTAAGATCAGGGCTGTTCTGTTCTTTTTCGGGGTGCAATCGCCGTGATGGCAACCCGTGTCGTGGCAGTCGAGTCGCCGGCTGACGGCGTACAGAGCCCATCCGAGAGCCAGAATGCCGCCGGAAGCAATGATCATGGGAACCTCCCAGTGATGCATCAGTTCGTGGAATTCCATGATCCCGGCGGGCAGCACGCCGATCACGCCCAGGCCGGACAGCAGGCTGAAAATGCCCGCCAGCGTCGGCAGGACGCAGCAGAACACATGGCTTGTTTCCGAAGCCAGTATCGCCCAGCCCAGTGCTTTGTGAATGCGCTCCATAAATCCCATTTCTTTGATGTGTTATGTTATTCAGCGAGAGAGGCAAAAAGTCAAGTAAAAGCTGAAGCTTTGCCTCTAAAGTATGCTTTGCCCGGTCTTTTTCCAGTCCTCAACGAAGGCAGTCAGTCCCTTGTCGGTCAGGGGGTGGCTGTAGAGCTTTTTAATGACATCCGGCGGGCAGGTGACGACATGCGCCCCCATCTTTGCGCTGTCGACGATGTGCATCGGGTGGCGGACAGAGGCGACCAGCACTTCCGTGTCCCACTGGGGATAATTTTCATATATCTGAACGATATCGGCGATTAATTGCATCCCGTCCTGCGCGATATCGTCCAGCCGCCCGACGAACGGGGAAATGAACGCGGCTCCCGCCTTGGCCGCCAGAATGGCCTGGGCCGGGGAAAAGCACAGCGTCACGTTCACAATCGTGCCGTCATCCGACAGGTTTTTGCAGACCTTCAGGCCCGCCGGGGTCAAAGGTACTTTCACCGCTATGTTTTTGGCGATTTTGGCCAGTTTCCGGCCTTCCTTCATCATGGTTTCATAATCCGTCGCCGCCACTTCGGCGCTGACCGGCCCCGATACGACGCTGCAGATTTCCTCAATCAACGGAATGAATTGTTTTCCGCTTTTGGCTACCAGCGACGGGTTGGTCGTCACCCCGTCGAGCAGGCCCGTGGAGGCCAGGTCGCGGATATCATCAATATTGGCGGTGTCGACGAAGAATTTCATAGTGTTCCAACCCTGTTTGTCGCTGCGAAGCTGTGCTAGAAACTAAACATATGCAGACTCTTTTTCAAGAGACAGAATCACCTGCGCCTGCTGCGGGGGCAAAGGTATCCGTTCTCGTTCCTTACCCGGTGGACAGGGCGTATAGCTATGCCGTGCCGGAAGGGCTGGGCATTGCGCCCGGCGATTATGTGATTGCTCCGCTGGGCAGCCGTGACGTTCCGGGTGTGGTGTGGGATGATGCGCCGGAAAGCGTTGCTACGAAGAAGATAAAATCTGTGGTGGCGAAATGCGATATGCCGCCGATGCCGTCCGTGCACCGGAGATTTCTGGATTGGGTCGCGCAGTACAATATGACGCCGCTTGGTTCCGTGCTGAAGATGTCGCTTTCCGTTCCGGCTGCGCTTGACCCGCCGAAGGCGGCGAAGGGGTACAGGATTTCAAAAGTGGCTCAGGAGGTCCTCTTCCCTGTGGGGGGAGGGCGGGGTGAGGGGTTTGAAAAAAAGAAAAAATTCCTCCAAAACCTTTCCCCTCAACGCCAAAAAATCCTTGAAATTCTCTCCGACGGCATGCCGCGCCGCGCATCCGAAATCGCGGAAGCGGCGGGTTGTACGCCCGCTGTTGTCAAAGGACTTCTGAAATACAATCTTATCGAAGAAGTCGATCTTCATACGGCCGCGCCGTGCCGGAAGCCCGATATATCAAAGCATGGGCCGTCCCTGTCGGAAGTGCAGGGCAGGGCGGCGCGGAAAATCACGGATTATATACGGTCTGGCGGCTATCATGCCGCGCTGCTCGACGGCGTAACGGGCGCGGGAAAGACTGAAGTGTATTTCGAAGGCGTTGCCGAGGCGGTGAAGGCGGGAAGGCAGGTTTTGATTTTGCTGCCTGAAATCGCGCTGTCGAACGCCTTTCTGGAACGGTTTAAAAACAGGTTCGGTTGCGCGCCCGCTTTGTGGCATTCGGCCCTGTCGCCGAATCAGCGCAGGAATGCATGGCGCGGCGTGGCGGCAGGCGAAACAAAGGTGGTCGTCGGGGCGCGGTCGGCGCTGTTTCTTCCGTTTGCTGATCTGGGCCTCATTATTGTCGATGAGGAACATGACCCGGCCTACAAGCAGGAAGACGGGGTCATTTATAACGCGCGCGACATGGCGGTGGTGCGCGCGCATCTTGGAAAAATCCCCATCGTTCTTGTGTCTGCGACGCCATCCCTTGAAACGATGGCGAATATATGGGCCGGGCGGTACGAACATCTGCAGCTGCCCGATCGTCACGGTGCGGCGCGGCTGCCCGACATGCACGTCATCGACATGAAAAAAGACAAGCCGGAGCGGCAGCATTTTATCGCGCCGCCGCTGAAGGAAGCGATTGCCGCGAACCTTGCGGCGGGAGAACAATCTCTGCTGTTCCTGAACCGGCGCGGCTATGCGCCGCTGACGATCTGCCGCGCCTGCGGCCACCGGATTGAATGCCCGCGGTGCACGGCATGGCTGGTGGAGCATAAAAAATCAAGCCGCCTGCATTGCCATCATTGCGGGTTTTCGCAGGCGTTTCCGAAGGCGTGCCCGTCGTGCGGCGATCAGGATTCCCTGGCCGCGTGCGGGCCGGGCGTCGAACGCATCCTTGAGGAAGTAAAGGAATATTTCCCGCAGGCGCGCATCGTCGTTCTGGCAAGCGACACGGCAGGATCGCAGGAGGATTTGAGAAAAGTTTTAAATGACATCCGCGAACACAAATACGATATCATCATCGGTACGCAGATTATCGCGAAGGGCCACCATTTCCCGCGCCTGACGCTGGTGGGTGTAATAGATGCGGATTTGGGATTGGGCGGCGGCGATTTGCGCGCGGCGGAAAGGACGTTCCAACTATTGCATCAGGTTGCGGGCCGTGCGGGCCGGGAGGAACTGCCCGGTCATGTCTATCTGCAAACCTTCGTGCCGGGCAACAAGGTCATGCAGGCACTGGCGGGTCACGACCGCGATGCGTTTCTTGAAATTGAGGCGGCCGAGCGGCAGGCGGCGCAGATGCCGCCTTTCAGCCGCCTTGCCGGGATCGTCGTATCCGGGAAAGATGAACGGGCGGTGATGGACATCGCAGCTGCGCTGGGCAAATGCGCTCCGCAGGGGGAGGGGTTGCTGACGCTCGGTCCTGCGGAGGCACCGTTCTACCGTCTGCGCGGGAATTACCGCCGCCGGCTGCTGGTGCGCGCAGACAAGAAAATCGATCTGCAGAAGGTTATCGACGGCTGGCTGGCGCAGATTAAAATACCATCGGCAATCCGCATTTACACGGACATCGATCCGCAGAGTTTCCTGTGATTTCTAATCGTTCGGCTGCGCGCGTACGATAACGGGTTTTTCGAACATGGATGTGTTCTTGTTGTCGGTATAAATTCCGTCCGTGATTATGCCGGTATCGACATAACTGTATATGATGTTGATCCAGTCGTTTTCCCGGTCCCATGAGTCGTAGGGCTGTATAATTTGCCGGTTGATCGCCGGGAAGACAGTGCGCAGCGTGTTATCGAGTTTCAGAGAATAATAATCCGAGAAAGTCGCCGAGGCGAAATAGTTTCCGGCGACAATTCCACCATCTTTCAGGTGATTTTTTGTCTGCTCAAAAAATTCTTTCGTTATCAGGTATTCTGGCACACTGACCGGGTCGCGGTAAAGATCGAGGACTATCAGGTCGTATTTTTCCCTCGTCTGGTTCAGGAAGGCGCGGGCCTCCATCGGCACGAATTGTTTGTTTGGGCCGATATCTTCTTTCAGGAAAATATCTTCAGCTATTTCCTTCAGGTCATCGTCAATGTCGACGAAGGTATAGTTGTTCAGATCGTCAAATCGGCCTACTGTGAATCCTCCTGCACCGAGGATCAGGATATCGCGCGGTCTTGCATCAGGATTGTATAACGGCCTGATGAAGTTCTGCTCGATATAGGCCGCGTAGGGAACGATGGGCGCGGCTACGTAATCCTGGACAGCGGCCGCAAAAGTGCGGTTCAGCCTCATCGACCGTACGCCTTTTCCTTCGTGCTCGACGATTTGAATCATGTTGTATTCGTTATACCGCGCGATATCGAAATGCCGCATGGCCGCAGGACTGTTCAGGAGCGCTGACAGGGCAAGACATGCGGTGACGGTGATGGTGGTTCCTGAAATTTTCCGCTTTGAAAGCATGAATGTAAGCGCCGCAATGCAGGCAATCGTAATGATAACGGTGTTATTGACGCCCAGAAAACTCATCAGCACAAGCGTGCAGAAAATTGCGCCCATGAACGATCCCAGAGTTGAGAAGAACAGGATTTTTCCTGCCATCACCGGCAGGCGTTCGCGCGAAAAATAATTGCTTATCAGCGGTACTGTCTGCCCCAGCAGGAAAACCGGCACAACGAGAAAAAGCAATGAGTAGCCCGTCGTCAGCCAGATGCGGTTGTTCCAGCCGGCCTGATTGTAGGCCCAGTTGAAAGCCGCATCCAGAAACGCATAGGAAAGTCCCGGCGTCAGGATCGCCGCTGCCACGACAAGGTTCAGGATGAGCCGGTCGCGCACTGTCTGAACGGGTTGTCCACTTCCTTTCTTCGTTTTGAATTTTCCGCCCGCGTAGTAGCCGAATGCCAGCGGCATCAGAATCGCGGCGATAATGATCGAAATCGTATCCGTTCCGCTGCCCGTGAAGGGCAGCAGCAGCCTTATGGCCAGAAGCTCTGTGGACAGAACCACGTAGCCTTCGAAGAAAATTATCAGAAACAGCGCAAATACGGGCGTCATTTTTGCTTTTCCCAAAACGTGTTAAGATTAACCGTTTTTACAAGGGCACACCACCCGATGCAGAAAATTTTACCCAGAGAAATCACATCATACGATCTATTCAAAACGTATGCGGTCCTTCTTATGATCGTAGACCATATCGGGTATTATTTTTACCCCGATGACATGTGGTGGCGCGTATTTGGCCGCATGTGCGTGCCGGTCTGGTTTTTCCTGATCGGATATGCGCGCAGCCGCGATCTGGGGCCGAAGCTGTGGATCGGTGGGGCCATTCTGCTGGCCGGGAATCTTCTCGCGGGGATGAGCATTCTGCCTTTCAATATTCTGTCCACGATGATTATCGTGCGCCTCATGATCGACTCTGTGGCGAAAGGGATTTTTCAGCATGAAAAGGTTTTCTGGGCCGCGTGCGCCATCATGGTCGCTCTGATTCTTCCGACCGCCTTGATTTTCGAATATGGCACGCAGTCTCTGATTATGGCTCTTTTCGGCTATATGCTGAGACACAGGGAAGATCAGAATATACCGAAATATCTGGTTGACCGCTACTTTGCTTTCGCGCTGGTGATGTTCGTTTTTCCGCAATGGCTGATGTTCGGGTCTTTCGATAACATGCAGTTTGCCGTGCTATGCGTGGGAATTCTGGCCGTTATGGGGGCTCTCAGCGGGTTCCGCCCCCAGACTTATCCGCGCCTGACGGCGGTTTTGCCGGGGTTTATCGGTGCAGCCCTGCGCTTCACAGGACGGCGGACGTTGGAGATTTACATCGCCCATCTGCTGCTGTTCAAGGCGCTGGGCGTTATGACGCAGCCGGATCGGTTCGTTTTTCTGGACTGGAAATGGTTTTCGCTAACGGGAACCTGACGTCTCTTCGTGCAGTTTCGCGACTATTGGCCCGGATGCCCGCCACAATCCGTATGCCATCGCTATGCCGATGTAGCCGTCAATTGCGTAATGCCACCCCAGATAAACCGACCCCATGATCATGAATATCAGGAAAGCGGACAGGAATATCCATGCGGCCCTGTTGACGCTGCGGAAATAAAAGCAAAGCGCAGCCGCCACCGCGACATGCAGGCTGGGCATGGCGGAAATCGCGTTGATATTGATGGCGCGTTCATCTTTGACCATGTTCAGGAGTTCCTCTGCGATGACAAATATCTTAAGGTCCCCCGCAACGCGAAGATGGGCCAGCAGATCGCCGTAAGGAGAAGGCGCATCGTAAAAATCATGGAAATACATGGGGCCGACCGAGGCCAGCGCGATGGCGGCAACAGTGCCGATGACGATCCAGCATAGCGCATAGGTCCACAGGTAACGCATGCGGCGCGTCTGATCGGGGTCGCCCCACGTCGCAAATTCTGTCACAAGGTAGACAATCATGAACCAGCACAGGTAAAGGTCGTCGAAGAAATGCTGAAGTTCCAGCTTTTCAATCCACGGTACAAGGTATTCGTGCGGGTAGCGGCCGAAATGAATGATTTTGTCGGCTTCCGCGAACAGCGGATCAAGCCTGTATTCGTTCAACAGCGGTATCATCGATTTTCCGATGCAGAAAAAGAGCGTCACGGGCAGAAGAGCCAGAAGCGCGGCCAGCGCATTGTGCAGCCGCCCGTTACGGATATATGCGGCAATCCTGCCTTCAAAATTATCGATGGCCCATTTTGGCGTTTTTCCTTCCTTAACCGCGGCGGCGGCGGTTTTGACCAAAAAAGCCAGCAGGATAAGAATAGGAAAGAAAAAGGATGTGGCGGCGGCGGGGATAAAGTAGGAAAAAACGGCGCTGAAGTCATCCGCCGTCGCATCGAATGAGAAGGCTAGTCCCAGAACGGCTGCGCCGTAAGCTCCCGTAAGAAAAAACAGGTGACGGTGAAGATGGAAGGCTTGCCTGAAGGAAGGACTATTCACCCCAGATAGCCTTTCCGCAGGTCCATTGCCTGCTTTTTTCCGCCGCCGGCGATTTGCCAGCTGATGACCGTGCCCTCCTCGTAACTTGTTTCGGATGCCGCTGCGAAGGAAAGGCCGCCGTCCCTTTTAATGGTCAAGGGTTCGCGGGCCGGAAAATATAGCTGCTCCCAGTGGGTTTTAGGGTCCAGCGGCCCGGTCGCCAATTCCACGCCGGGTACGAGCGTGCATTTCCACCACACGGCGAATCCGTAAACCGTGATGTCAGTTTCGGCTGTCCATTCCGCCGCCCCGTTTCTTTTGCTTCTGCATTTCCCGGTCAGGTCGGCATTGTCCCATTTTTGTGCGGATTTTCCTTCATCCAGCAGGTCTTCCCGGGAAAAGGCGCGCACATATATATTGTTCAGGCTCATCTCCTTCGCAGCATCGAAATCAAGCCCGTATCCGGCATCGTCCCAGACGCACAGCTCCCTGTAAAAACGGTCGGTTATGACGGGACAGGCGAATTGTTCGATCTTTTGCGGGATGATCGTGCCTCCGGGATTCAGGAATCGCCGGGAGTTCTCGATATTGGCAATGATATGCTCCTCGAAGGCGTAATTTCCCAGCGTTTCCGATATGACCAGATCGACTTTCGGCGGGTCGATGATGGCGGTTGAATGCTCGTGGAAGAAATGCATGCCATCCATTTTATTTTCTTCAGCCAGTTTTTTGCACAGCATCATGAGTTCCGAGTGCTCGTAAAGATATATCTCCTTCGCGCCCAGCTTGCGCGCCAGAAAGGAAAGGAAACCTGTGCCGGATCCGACGTCAGCGATGACAGTTTCCGATCTTTTGATTGTTTTTTCGAGCGCACGCCGGAAGGCTTCGCTGCGGATTTTATCGGATATAAGCGTGCGATGATATTCGACCAGCATGAATTACATCTCCAGTGATTCACGGCAGATTTCATACAGCATGATGGCGGCTGCCACGGACACATTAAGAGAATCCGCCTTGCCGCGCATCGGTATTTTTACAAGATGCTTACAGGCGGCCGCCAGTTCGTCGCTTAAGCCCGCCTGTTCCGCGCCCATCACAAGCGCCAGCGGCGTTTCGTAAGACGCTTTCCTGTAGTCCCTGTCCGCACGCAGATGCGTCCCTACGGTTTGAAACCCGCTCTCCCTGGCATAAGAGATGAATGCGGCGCGCTCGCAACGAATCAACATGATGCGCGGGAACGACCCCATTGATGCGCGTATCGCTTCGGAGGAATAGGGATCGCATGTGTTGCCGATGAGGACGATGCCGCGTACTCCCGTGGCATCGCAGGTGCGCATGAGGGTTCCCAGGTTGCCGGGGTCCCGGATTTCCTCCAGCGCTAGCCATACGGTCCCTGCTTCGGGCTTCATGGCGGAAAGGTCACGCCATTTCTGTTTTAAAACAGCAAGCACCGTTTGCGCGTTATCCCGCTTCGTTATACTTTCCATGATTGAAGGGGTTACTTCCAGAATCGAGCAGCCTTGCTCTGCGCACAGATCCAGAAGTCGCCTGACCTGTTCCTTGTCCCTGCCGCTTTCCTCAATGAGAATCGTCTCAAAATCCCATCCGGCCTCCACCGCCTCCAGCGCATGCCACAGGCCCTCCGTAACGAATAACCCGTATTCCTCGCGGTATTTACGCAGGGACAGGCTGCGGATTTTTTTGATTTCCGGGTTCGCCATGCTCGTGATTTTGCGCGTTTCCGGCGGTTTCATCTTTGCAGCCGGCAATAAAGGGAGGTGGCGATTTTCCGCCCTCCGTTTTCTTCCTGTATGACGAGTTCGCCGCTCTCCATGACGGCGCCGGGGAATTTTTCCCGGCATAGCTCGTAAATTGAATAATGGGATGCGCGGATGGCATATGCCGTCAGGATTACGAACGAATTCTTTTCTTCAAGGATGGCCGCGCACAGGGAAAGCATTTCCGGCAGGTCGTCGAACAGGTTCCACACCTCCTTTTCCGGTCCGCGCCCGAATTTGGGCGGATCAAGGATGATGCCGCCATATTTGTTCCCGCGACGCCCCTCGCGCGCGGTGAATTTGCGGGCATCCTCGCATATCCAGCGGATTTTGGCGTTCTCCATTCCGGCCAGCGCCTGGTTTTCCCTCGCCCAGCCGATGGCCTTTTTCGATGCGTCCACGTGCGTTATCTGCGCGCCCGCGTGCGCGGCCAGGAGGGATGATACCCCGGTGTATGAAAACAGATTCAGGATTTTTGGTTCCGCCTGCTTTCCTATGCGCTCCATCATCCAGTCCCAGTGCGGAGCTTGCTCGGGGAAATATCCGATATGCCGGAACGGGGTGAAACGCCCCAAAAACTTTACGCCCTTATAGTGGGTCGGCCATGTTTCAGGGACGTTTCCCCGAAAATTCCATCGTCCGTCTTCGGCGTCCTTTTCTCCTGCGAACGCGGCATTGGCGGCAGCCCATTTTTCCGGCGGCAGGCGGCGGCTGCCCATAGCCTGTTCTTCCGGCCTGTCCACGACGTAGGGGCCGAATTTCTCAAGCTTGCGCCCGCCGCCGCAATCCAGCAGCCTGTATTCGTCCCATCCGGTCGTAATCAGGTCTGTCATGGGTCAGCATCTTTCCGCGCAGGCGCGCTCTATAATCAGGGAAGGTTTCTTTCCATTTTTCGCTTCAATGCGCGCCATGCCGCCGACCGGAAATGTATATAGATCCTTTCCGTGTCCGAACGGCGCATTCATGATAACGGGGGTGCGCCCATTTCCTGCGGTGCCACGGATGATTTCCTCCAGCGTGAAACCATAGGACAGCGCGCCCGTGTCCTTGCTATCCGTAAACGACCCGAACAAAACGCCCGCCGCCTGATTGAACGCGCCGGCATTGGCAAGCTGCCGCAGCATCCGGTCGTAACGCGACAGTTCATCGTCGCAATCCTCAAGGAAAAGTATTTTCCCGCTGAAGTCGGGCTGCCACCTCGTACCCATCAGGCTGCAGACAAGGCTCAGGTTCCCTCCAACCATTCTTCCTTTTGCCAATCCCGGACGGATAATTTTTATGCTGCTTGCCGGTATTTCCGTTTTCTCTCCTGCCAGCAGATCCAGCCATTGCCTGATCTGCTTTCCGTCCGCTTTCTTTCCAGCCAGTTTCTGAATAACCGGGCCGTGAAAGGTAACCAATCCTGTTTCTTCATGCAATGCATTCAGAAGGGCTGTGACATCACTATACCCCATGATGATTTTCGGGTTCCGCTTTATCAGGCCGTAATCCAGATGCGGCAGCATCGTCCCGGACAGGTTTCCGGCGCGGGCGCAGATGATGGCCTTTACTTTTTTGTTTTTGAACAGGTCATGCAGGGCGGCGGCCTTCTGCCGCGCCGTTCCTGCCGATGATCTATCTTCCTTCCAAGTCTGGGGATGGATGTAGATACCGTAGCCGGCTTTTTTCAGCGTTTCCGCCCCTGCCATTATTTTTTCCCGGTTGGCGCGGCTGGACGGGGCCATGATGCCGATGGTATCGCCTTTCTTCAGCGCAGGAGGACGGATTGCTTTCATGAGCAAATAATATACGCAAATCAGTAGGTTGTGAATTTTTATCGTTGGAGGGCCGGAGGGGGCAATATGTCCATATCCGGCGCAAGGAATTAAGGCGCGATGGAAGGCCTTTCAAACCATTTGTGTTTCTGATCCCCGGCCTGGATGCGCAGGGTAAAGATGCCCATGTCGTCGAAATCGTCGCATATGACCCGCGCTCCGCCCTGATGCATATAGGTTGAGAGGGAGCCGCTCAAGAATCCGTTCAGTGCCGCGTAGTCCGCTTTTTCTGCGTGCTCGACGAAGTCCGTGAACCCCAGGAAATCCGGCGCGCAAAAGACCAGGTGATGAGGCGATTCTTTTATTCCATCCGGCAATGCCGCGATATGCGAGATTTTTGTTTCCCCGGTTTGCGCGATATCGCATTGATGCATGAAGGCCTGCAACTCCGCCTTGAAATCTCGGCGTGGCGATGGCGTGTAGGTCTTTTCCTCAAGGATGTACCCGTATTTATAATTCTCAGGGAGAGGTCCGCGGATGACGTGAGCGTGCGGAAGCGATTCCTTGGAGTGAGTGTGATTGACATCCGAAGCCTGGTCGTCCGTCGCATTGATCAGCCAGAAGATTTTACGGCCGGAGTGTCCCTGTTGCGTTCCTTTGGCGACGGCATCGAAAAGCAGTTTCAGATTTTGCCCGCCGTCGTCATAGATGAGTTTAAGGAAATTCGGATATGCGCGGCTCATGTCTTCTTCGCGCAATGCCACGATATAGCTGTTGCCGGATACGACTTTTCTATGCGGCTTTACCGCGAACAGGCTGTTGGCGTAGATGACTGTATTCCGGTTTTTCTGCATATCTTCGTGCGGCATGGAATACCCTTTCGCCGGGAAGGTACGACAGAATCATAAATATGTCAACTAAATTTAGATCCGTCTTTGTTTATCCGGGCGATAAGTCCCTGGATGACTTCGTCGGCCTTCAGGTTGTCGACCTGGCAGGTGCCTGCCGCTTCGTGTCCGCCGCCGCCATATTCAAGGCATACTTTGCCGATATGGGTCTTGCTGGTGCGGTTCAGGATGGATTTACCGATGGCCAGAACGGTGTTCTGCTTGTTTTTGCCCCATATGACGTGCATTGAAATATTGGTCTGCGGGAACAGGGCGTAAATCATGAACCGGTTGCCGGCCCAGATTGTCTCTTCGCGGCGCAGGTCGAGCACGACCAGATTCTGGTGAACTTTCGAGCATCGTTCTATCTGCTCTCTGCATTTTGTCTGGTGGCTGTTATACAGATCCACCCGTTCCTTTACATCCGGAAGAGAAAGTATCTTTTCAATCGACTGTTCGTTGCGGCAGTGGTCGATAAGCTTCATCATCAGCTGGTAGTTGGAAATGTTGAAGTCGCGAAAACGGCCCAGGCCGGTGCGCGCATCCATGATGAAGCTCAACAACTCCCAACCCTGCGGGTTCAGAATATCTTCTTTCGTGAATCGGGCGGCATCGGCCTTGTCCACGGCCGCCATCATGGCATCCGATATATTTTTCAGTTTCGGGTTTGCCTTGCCGTCGAAATAACGGTAGACGACGCGGGCGGCTGAAGGCGCGTCCGGGTCGATGACGTGGTTCGGCGGACGCGTGTCGATGCGCTCCATTTCGCTGGCATGGTGGTCAAAGCAAAGATGGACGCCTTCGGCATAGGGCAGGTTTGTCGTGATGTCGGCTTCGCTGACCTCTATTTTTCCATCTTGCATGTCCTTCGGGTGGGCGAACAGGATCTCATCTATCATGCCCAGTTCTTTGAGAACGATGGCGCAAACGAGACCATCCATATCGCTGCGGGTAATCAGGCGAAATTTTTTCTCGGCGGCTGCTTTTGCTGATGTTTTGGTTGACATGACGTTCTCCCTTTCCGATTCTCAAGTGTTATGTTCGATTATTTTATCGATAAAATAAAGGGGGCGTTTTTTTGTTTCGTTAAATATGCGCCCTATATATTCGCCCAGTATGCCGATGGTCAGAAGCTGTATGCCGCTTAAAAACGTTACCATTACCATTAATGAAGGATATCCCGGCACGTCCGATCCGGCGACCAATGTGTGCAGCAGTATGTAGCATCCAAAAATGAAAGCGAATGCCGAGATGATAAATCCGAAAATACTGGCCAGCCGCAGCGGCGTCATGCTGAAGCCCGTAATGCCCTCCAGCGACAGGTTCCAGAGGCTCAAGTAGTCCCATTTCGTGCGCCCGCCCGCGCGCGGCTCTCGCACATAGGGGAAAGCTATCTGTTTGTAGCCTATCCATGCGAACAAGCCCTTCATGAAACGATGCTGTTCGCGCAAATCTTTCAGGGCGTCAAGCGCGCGGCGATTCATCAGGCGGAAGTCGCCCGTGTTATACGGGATGTCGACGCGTCCGCTGATGCGGTTGATAAGACGGTAGAATGCGGACGCCGAGAATTTTTTGAACCATGTCTCTCCCAGGCGGCTCGTGCGCTGGCCGTAGACGACATCGGCGTCCCGATCTTTCCATGCATGGATCAGTTTGGGTATCAGTTCCGGCGGGTCCTGCAGGTCGGCGTCGAGAATGATGGCCGCATCGCCCTTCGCGTTATCCAAGCCGGCCGTCAGGGCCGCTTCCTTGCCGAAATTGCGCGACAGGTTGACGATGCGCGTCCGCTTGTCGCTTTGCGCGATGCCTTCGAGAAGGCGTAGCGTTTCATCCCGGCTGCCGTCGTTTATATAGATGATTTCAAAATCGTAATCCCTGATGGGATCAACGGCAGCCGCGACGCGTCTGTGACATAACTCAATCACGGCCTGCTCGTTATAGCAGGGAATAATTAGCGATATGAGAGCTCTGGCGTTCATGGCGTTAGTATTTTATCGTTAAGGCTGTGGTAAATCACCAGCAAAGTTTTGTCCGGTTCTGCGTCGTCGGAGTTATCAATACTCTGATTGATTTCGGCGTATTCGCCGCGCTGTTTTACGGTGCGGGCTGGGGCCTACTGGTTGCGCACGTTCCTGCTTTTTGTGCCGCCGTAGTCAATGGTTTTATTATGAATAAAGTATGGACCTTCGGCGATAAAAGCGCGGTCACGGGTATGCAGTTCGGGCGTTTTGCCGCCGTAGCAGGCATTGGGCTGCTTATCAGTTCCGCCGTTGTCGCAGGCGGCAGCCACGTTATGCCCGTTCTGGCGGCAAAAGCGCTGGCGGTCGCGGCGGCGTTGATGTGGAACTACGCGGGATCGTCGCGGTTTGTTTTCCGGCGGTAAACGTCGAAGGTCAGCATGTCGTCATAATCCAGCGCCGTGCCGCGGTAATAATCGCGGCGGTTGATCGTTATGGTTTTTTCGAATTCATATTTTTTCCACATGCTGGCAAAGGCGGCATTACGCGAGAAAAATGATACAAAGTTGAAATCCTTCGGCCCGCCGTTCCTGACCGTGAACTTTCCAACGAGGACGATGCCGGGTCTGTAGCGTTCAAAATCTTCCGCGACCATCTGCGCATATTTTTCCTTTAAAGAATCTTTCCCGTTCAGAATGCCCGGCAGGAACCAGAAGGATGGAAAGCGCGATGCATGTTTGCGG
>JACQIJ010000035.1 GCA_016198545.1 Pseudomonadota bacterium | reverse complement strand
TGCCGCCGTTTTTTCCGGCGAGATCTTTCAGTCCGGGATGCAGGAGAAGCGCGGAGCTTGTGATCATCACCATCGTCTTTCCCGCCGTCATAAGCTGCCTCGTCAGATCCGGAACTTCGGCCGCAGGTAGAGCCTCGACGATCCAGTCGGCGTGCGCGGCCAGATCGGGAAGGTTCAGGAACGGAAGGTTAAATCCGGGGCGGGCGATAAGTTTGCGCGACGCTTCGGGATCGAGGCTTGATGCCGCCGTCAGGGTAAAGCCCTCGATTCTGTCGATCAGCGCGCGGCAAACAGCCGACCCGATCGCGCCAGCGCCCGCCACGGCGACGCGGATCACGGCGTCACCGCCCGATCTCCAGCATGCGTTCGATGGAACGGAGGGCTTGCGCCGAAACGGCCGGGTCGATAACGACTTCGTGCGTCATAGTTTCAAGGCTGTGCAGAATTTTTTCGAGCGTAATGCGCTTCATGTGCGGGCAGAGCTGGCACGGGCGGATGAATTCCAGTTTCGGATTTGCCGCATATACGTTATCGCTCATCGAGCATTCAGTGATGAGGATGACGCGCGGCGGCTGTTTTTCATCGACGAAATCGGACATCTGCGCGGTGGAGCCCACGAAATCGCATTCCGAGAGCACATCCGGCGCGCATTCAGGGTGTGCCAGTATCGTTACGCCCGGGTGCTCGGCGCGCAGTTCGCGGATGTATTCCGGCGTAAATTTTTCGTGCACCTCGCAGCGTCCCTTCCAGGTGATGATTTCGACATCGGTTTTCGATGCGACGTATCTGGCGAGGTATTCGTCGGGCAGGAATATCACGCGGCTCGCCCCCAGCGCGTTGACGACCTTCACCGCATTGCCGGACGTGCAGCAGATATCCGACACGGCCTTCACTTCCGCCGACGTGTTGACGTACGAAACCACAGGTACGCCGGGATATTTCTCCTTCATCAGAAGGACGTCTTTTGCCGTGATGGATTCGGCCAGGGAGCAGCCCGCCTCCCGGTCGGGGATCAGGACCGCTTTATCGGGATTGAGAATTTTTGCAGTCTCCGCCATGAAATAGACGCCCGCCTGGATAATGACGCCGGCTTTTGTTTTCGCGGCTTCCTGCGCCAGTTTCAGGGAGTCCCCGACGATGTCGGCGACGCCGAAGAAAATATCCGGCGTCTGGTAATTATGCGCCAGAATGACGGCATTTTTTTCCTTCTTCAGTCTGTTGATGGCGGAAATGTAGGGGGCGGCGTGTTTCCACTGGCGTTCGTCCACGACGCCGGCCACGCGGGAGCGGATGGACGCCGTTTCGCGCTCGATGGTCTCAGTGTATGTCAGCGCCGATGTTTTCATCAGAAGAACCCCTGCTTGATAAGCTGTTTGCTTATAGCAGAAAAGCAATGAAAACTGTACACATTGCGCAAGTATTTTCATAATTTAAAAAAGGCCGGATCAGGAAAAGCATGGCAATACCATTAGCTGTTTCCGGGGCCCTTCAGGGAAGGGCATGCGCGGGCATATTTTTCCACGACATCGTGGCGCACGTAGCGGTATTTGGGGAGGTTTGCATTCATCGCGTGCGTGTCCGCTTCCGCGACCTGGGGAGAGCCGGCCTTATACTTTGCCTCACGTAAAAGAACAGCCAGCATTTCTTCCGGCGTTGAATAATCGCCGCTTGGCGCTCCCCGCATTTTGTCGAGATCCTGTTGAAGCTGTTTCAGGGCATAAATTTCCGCGTCTTCCGGCGACAGGTCGTTCATGGCGTGAAAAGCTTCAATTAGTTTACGGTGGCGATCGCTGATGTCCCTGGGCTCCCTTTGGCTAAGCAGCATCCCGTCATATTTTTCGATTTCGATGCTTTCAAACCGGTCGACGGCGGCGGCAAGGTTTCCGTTTTGCTGCGGGTTCAGTTGCGCGCGCTCGTGCGGGTACTGATTTTGCTGATACCACGGACGGTATTGGTCCGTGAAGAAAGCGCCGATGCTCTTGCTGCAATCGATGCCTGAAATTTCAGGCTGATGCGGGGCGTCCTCAAGGTTTAGATAGTGATATACGGCCCAAGCGCCGCCAGCCAGAAGGGTGGCAAGAAGAAGTTTCGATAAAAGGCCGGATTTCTTTTTGGGTGAGGGAGCGGCGCGGAAACCGGCCTCCTTTCCGGGAGGCGTATCGCGATAGCCGGCTGAGGAAAATTCTTTCGAGGGCTTAGGATGTCTGGAGCCGCTTTTTGTATAGCCAGCCATGAGTCATCCGTTTAAGGAGTTGCTGTGTATTGGGCTGTAAGTCCCTGACGCGGCGCGTGGGAGGATGCAGGCGCCTCGGTAACATCGCCGAGGTTTATTTGCCAGTCGCTCCGGCCCGCGACGGTTTCGTATTCCGCCATCTTGTCGGTCATTCTGCGGGTATATTTCTCCAGAACTTCTCTTCCTGTCAGGTTATGTACGCTTCCATCCCTGTCTTTTTCCACGAAATACGATTTGTTAAAGGCGGCCGTGGGGCCGATCTTCGCCATTGCGTCCGGGTCGTTGGCGAACGATCCCACCAGTTTTTTCACGTTGCCGACGCCAAGATTGTAGGCTGCATATAAAATGCCGGCATTGGCAGGATCGTTGGGATCCAGATGCAGGATTTTTGCGTTGTCCCTGTACACGTTCGCAGCCAGAAGCGTGCTTACCCGCGGGTCCATGCGCAGAGCCTGCATTTTTTCGTCGAACACTTTCGGGTCTGTATTTTTGCCTCCCCAGATGCGGCCGTTCTTCACCGCTTCTTTCATATCGGCGGAATATTCTTCAACCTGTCTGGCAAGATTGTCGAGTCCCTGCGTGCGAAGTTGCGCAGCAACTTCTTTTCCATGCTGTCCCAGCGCGGCGGCGAAGGTTCTCTGGTTGAATTGCCACGACCCCATGCAGTTTGACGCGCTGACGATTTTTTCTCCACAACCGCTTTCAATCTGCCAGATGCCGCCAAGCGTTTTCTTGTTTATGCCCGTCAGTTCGGATGCGATTCCCATGACCGGCTCAACCAGCCTGCGACGGTCTTCCGGTTTGTAGTTCAGTTCGCTGATGGCGCGGTCAGGCCCCCACGGCGTATCCCATTCAATTTTTGTCCTTGCAGGAGGAAGAGATTCTTTGGCGCGATGGTCGTGTGCCGAAGCGAACGATGCTTTAATATTCGATGTATCCGGGTTAAGGAACCTGTCGATGGCGGCTTGTGTGCGATTGCCGATTACGCCGTCTACAGCCAGTTCTTTGCCACGTCTGGATCCGGATTTGAAAAGATCCAGCCCGCCTTGCAGAAGTCTGGTTTCTTCCATGCCAAATTTTTGGGAGTTTTGAGCGCTTCTGGCCAGATCGGCAAGGCGTTCG
>JACQIJ010000034.1 GCA_016198545.1 Pseudomonadota bacterium | reverse complement strand
GTTTATGTATGGCGGATCCTGACGATTCTCTGAGGAAGCTGGACAAGATTCTAACCCGCCTGCAGCCCGGCCGCATGCGCCAGTTGCAGGATATGCACCGTGATCAGGCGCAGCGCATCGATGACATGGTCAAGCTGCAGCCGAAGGATAGGCAGGGTCCGGCGCGTGAGATACAGCAGCGCGAAGAAGAAATAGAGCAGGAACTGGAAGATAGAAAAGAATATCAGAACAAGGCGCGTGGCCTGATCACGCATTTGAAGAATCTGGACAGGAAAAACCCTCTTTCATCCCCGCAATTGCAGAGGCTGCAGGATCTCGAACAGGATTGCGACAGGATCGACAGGCAGGTCGGGAATTTTCAAAAGGATTTTGAGGAACAGAAGCGGGAGTTCCGCGAAAAATTTCATCTGAACCCGCCGACCGAAAGTCTCGGCACGCTGCGTCATATGTGGGACTGGACATGCATGGGGCTGTCCTGTCACGAAGGATCCGGCGGTGCTTATTTCACGATCGCCGGACAGGGCAGGCGGAATCCCTACACAGGACGAAAAGACCCCACCGACGAGCAGATCAGGGAGAGTTTGCTGCGGCTGGTGAAGGAAGAGGGGCGGTCGACCATTTATTGCTATTACGGCAACGATATAGACAGCCAGCTGACGACGCGGACGAAAAAAATCCTCCGTGACATGATGCAGCCCGGCCACATCCTGCAAGGATATAATGTCGGTGTCAGCGATGCGCGCATGCCGGATCTGGAGCCGTGGCGCTGGGACAATCCTTTTACAAGGCTTTCTCACACATGGGATGCATGGTCGGAAAACAGGGCGGCAAGGAAGGCGGATGCCAAGCAGATCAAGCAGGAAAACAGTTCGCCGATAGTTCAGAGCCTGAACCCTTTTTCCTGGTAGTCTTTCCACCGTGGATATTTTTCAATAAAAGGGCCAGCAGAATGATCGCCCCGCCCTGATGCGCAGCGGCAAGGGGAATGTGAACCTGCGTCAGCAACGTCGATATGCCCAGAGTTATCTGGATGAAAACCATCGCCGCGAGCGGGCCGTCTTTCGTACGCCATGCCAGCGTTAAAATCGATACGCCTGCGGCCATCGCCAGCCACCGGTGCGCGAACTGCACCCACGGGATCTGCGAAACGAGACCGCCCGTATCGAAGGCTTCCGGCGGCGTCAGGCTGCCGTTCATCAGCGGGAACGTGTTGTAAACCATTCCTGCATCCAGCCCCGCCGTGAACGCACCCCATATGATGGTAAGGGCCAGAAGGAACAGGCACGCTAGCCCGCCCCTCCGTTCATAGAACGTAAAGGGGGAGGGCCGTTTCAAATCGAGCGCTACCCACCACATTGCGCTGAAAATAATCAGGGCAAGGGCGAGGTGCGCAGCCAGCCGGAAATGGCTGACGGACGGTCGGTCGATCAGGCCGCTTTCCACCATCCACCAGCCAATGATGCCCTGCAAGCCGCCCAACGCAAGGATTCCCGACAATTTAGCGCCATATCGTTTCGGAATCCGCTTTCTAATCCAGAACCATAAAAGCGGCAGCGCATATACGATGCCTATCGCCCGGCCCCACAGCCGGTGCAGCCATTCCCAGAAGAATATTTTTTGAAAATCCTCCAGTTCCATCCAGAAATGCTTTTGGGTAAATTCCGGGCTCTGCCTGTAGAGATCGAATTGATGCTGCCATGCTTCATGCGTCAACGGCGGCAGTGCGCCGGTCACCGGTTTCCATTCCGTAATCGACAGGCCCGATTCGGTCAGGCGCGTTACGGCGCCTATGACCGCCATAGCGAAAACCATGAAGCAGCAGGCATACAGCCACAGAATGATTTTTCTTTCAGCAACCATTTGACATTCTTTCCGAAGATGGCATTTATACGCTTCATGGCCGTTCAGGAAAAGCATAAAACAGACGTCATCATCATTGGCGCAGGCCCGGTTGGGTTGTTTTCCGTATTCCAGCTTGGCCTTCTGAATATGAAAGCCCATGTTGTCGATATTCTGGACAGGCCGGGCGGGCAGTGCGCTGAACTATATCCGGAAAAGCCAATCTACGACATTCCGGCCTGTCCGGTCATCACGGGGCAGGAACTGATCGACCGCCTGATGGAGCAGATAAAGCCGTTTGCGCCCACTTTTCACTTTGGCCAGATGGCGGAAAAACTTGAGAAGACAACGGATGGCTACAGCCTGACGACTGGTGCGGGAACGACTATCGCGGCAAAGGCGGCTGTTATTGCCGCAGGCGGAGGATCTTTCGTGCCGAAAAAACCGCCGTTGCAGGGGCTGGAAGAATACGAAGGCAGGTCCGTTTTCTATGCGGTGCGGAAAATGGAGCAGTTCAAGGGCAAAAACATCCTGATCGCAGGCGGAGGGGATTCCGCGCTCGACTGGCTTATCAATCTGCAACCGGTTGCGAAGTCCATCGCCATTCTGCACCGGCGCGACGAATTCCGCGGCGCGCCGGACAGCGTGAATAAAATGCGCGCGCTGATCGCTGCGGGCAAGGCGCAGATGCATATCGCGCAGCTGTCGGCGCTGAAAGGCGCGGATGGACGGCTGCAGGCCGTAACGGTAAAAGACAATGACGGCGCGGAGCGCGATATCCCCTGCGACGCGCTGCTGCCGTTTTACGGCCTGACGATGAAACTTGGCCCGGTGGCGGAATGGGGCGTCGCGCTGGAAAAAAACCTGATACCGGTCGGCACGGCCACGTTCGAGACATCCCTGCCGGGCGTTTTCGCCATCGGCGATATCAATACATATCCCGGCAAGTTGAAGCTTATTCTATCCGGCTTTCACGAGGCGGCCCTGATGGCGCACGCCGCTTATGGCTATGTCAATCCCGGTAAAAAGCCGCGCTTCCAGTATTCGACCACTTCCAGCGATATTCATGAAAAACTGGGCGTGGCCACGTAGATTTTGCCAGTCATCGCTCGACACGTCTTTCCCTTCATTCTAAACTTCATGGCATGGCAGGCTTCGATGTCACGGGATCCGTATCTTTTGGTTACCGCTTCGTATGGTCGGAGCGGCGTTACTTGTTATACTTGGCGGCTGTGCCGCTGCTGATAAAGTTCATCTGCAATATGACGATCATCATGCTCGGCTGGCGGACGGAGTTTATCCGGCAGGCGCTGATCCTGCTGCCCTCTTACTTCGCGGACGGGTGGATGTTGTCGCATCTTGTACGCCTTGTTTTTCTGGGGCAGCGCTGGCCGTTCCGTCCCGGCGGCAACAGGGATCTGGATATGAACATGCTGCAGGATCGCGCCCGCGGCATAATGGCCGGCACGGTGTCATTCGCCGTCATAGAATTTCTTCTGGCAGGCTTTGTCGATGCCGTGTACGGGTTGGGGGCGGCGACGTTCCAGGAGGGCAGGACGCAGGATCCGACTTTCATGACATCCATGTCGATAACGCTTGTGATGCTGCTGTTTATATTGATGTTCCGGTTTTTATGGTTCTTCATTCCGGCGGCAATCAATTACTCTTTGTCCAGATATGCCCGCGATACGGCTGGTTTCCGCGACTCCATGCGCATGGTCGCCGCATGGCTTTTATGCTTCGTGCCGACTTTCTTTTTCTTTTCCTTTTTTCTCGCCCCGGCATTTCTGGGCGGGGAGAAAACGGTGACAAAGGATTTTATCGAAGGGTTTTTGACAGTCACGCTTGACACGATCATAGCCCTGATTGCGACGGCGGGGATGGCGTACGGCATCCGCGGCATGATGCCGTCGGATATGCGGGGCGGCGGGCCGGCTACTGTATAGAGATTTCCGTCCCGTAGAAGCGCAGGTCGCCGGGCGCGATGATTTTCTGGCTGGCGACGTAGACGGAATGCAGCTTGCCGTCGAGTTCCTTCGTCCAGAAATTCAGGAATTTGTAGAGCACCGGGTAACGCGGGGCGATATCATAGTCCTGCCAGATATAGGATTGGAGAAAGTCGGGGTGATCCGGCAGGTGGTAGATAATTTCCGCCACGGTCAGGCGGTAGTCTTTGATGATCTGTTTTTCAAAGTCAGCCATTCGTAAAAACCTCCTGTTATTACAGACCTTTACCCACTTACCATTATAGCAGAAAATCCTTTCCCGCCATATTGCCATCCTATCATGCCGGCCTTTCCAAACCCTTAATTTCCGCGGGTTTGGGGTCGTATGCCCCCGTATGGAATCCCCTTGAAATTTGCGGGGAGGTGGGCTAAATACACTGGCACTCGCTGCGGAAGAGTGCTAACGCCAAATGTTTTCCGCTGTGATTTGGTTTAAATATCAATAAGTTAGAAAAGGAGAAAATACATGAAATTCCGTCCTTTGCATGACCGGGTGCTGGTGCGCCGCCTGGAGCAGGAAGAAAAGACTGCCGGCGGGATCATTATCCCCGATACGGCAAAAGAAAAGCCTATGGAGGCTGAAATACTGGCTGTCGGCACGGGAAACCGCGATGAAAATGGCAAGCTGGTTCCGCTCGACGTGAAGCCGGGCGATCGCGT
>JACQIJ010000066.1 GCA_016198545.1 Pseudomonadota bacterium | reverse complement strand
GGCGTCCACCGTGCCGGGCGTATTGAGTACTGTGATGCCGTTTTTGACAGCCAGTCCGGAACGCGGCCTTATCTGCGCTTCATAGCCGGGAGGCAGGGCGATGGACAGGCCGGTGGGGATTAGCGCGCGTTCTCCCGGCGCCAGTTCCAGCGGTTCATCCAGCGCGGCGGTCAGATCCATTCCCGCCGCCTGTTCGGTTGCATAGGAGGGTAGGATTAATCCTACCGCATGTTCTAGCGGCGTCAGTTCAACTTCGATCGTCTCAATCATCTGTTTGTTCGCTTTTGCCATTTTTTTACTCCGCCGCTTCGCTAAGTTTCAGATTTTTAAAATGATCCATGATTTCCAAGACCAGCCTATCCGCTATGTCCTTCTTGCTGCCGCGCCATTCCATCTGTCCGGAGGCGGTTATCAAGTGTACATGATTTCCGTCCGATCCGAAGATTTTTTCTTTTGTTCCAACGTTATTTGCGACGATCCAGTCGCATTTCTTTTTCATGCGCTTCGCATGAGCCGATTCCAGAATATTTTCAGTTTCTGCGGCAAAGCCGATGACAAGGCGGGGTCTGCGCGGGCCAGGCTGCGCCAGAGCGGAAAGGATGTCAGGGTTTTCCGTCAGCGTTAAGGTTGGCGGCGCGTTTTTGTCTTTCTTGATTTTTTTCTTTTGCGTCTGCGCAGGTTTCCAGTCGGCAACGGCCGCAGCGCATATGGCGATGTCGGCGGGCGCGGCGGCGCGGCACGCGCTTATCATTTCATCCGCCGTTTCCACATGAATCGTTTTGACGCTCGCCGGATCGGGCAGGGCGGTCGGGCCGCTAACCAGCGTAACGTCTGCGCCGCAGGAGGCGAGTGCGGCGGCAATGGCATGACCCTGTTTCCCCGACGATCGGTTTCCTATGAAACGAACGGGGTCGATCGGCTCGAACGTAGGGCCGCTGGTGACGAGCGCGCGCAGCCCTGAAAGCTTTTTCGCGCGTTCAAAGTGCGCTCTGATAGAGGTTAATATTTCTTCCGGTTCGGCCATCCGGCCTATGCCGGTTTCGCCGCAAGCCATGTCGCCGGCGCACGGGCCGGCGGTTTTTACCCCGCGCCGCATCAGCGTACCAATATTTTCCTGCGTTGCCGGATGGTTCCACATCATGTGGTTCATGGCCGGGGCGACAAGGACGGGTTTGTCTGCCGCCAGCAGGGCGGCTGTGCCAAGATCATCCGCCAGACCAAACGCCATTTTCGCTATGAAGCTTGCACTTGCCGGGGCAACGACAATTAGATCAGATTCGCGCGACAGGCGGATGTGGCCCATCTCCGTTTCATCCTTCAGGCTCCAGAGGTCCGTATGGGTCTGTTCGCCGGACAGGGCGGAGACGCTTAATGGTGTGATGAACTTTGCCCCGCCCTGAGTGAGGATGCAGCGTACGCCCGCCCCCGCCTTTTTAAGAAGGCGTATCAGTTCCAGAGACTTGTAGGCGGCAATGCCGCCTGAGATGATCAGTAGAATTTTTTTGCTTTGAAGCGTGTTCATGTCCGTATTCTTTAATAAAAATCAGCCCATTCGGAGAACGGGCTGATTGTATATTTATCCGGTCTGAAAGTCGAGCTAGAGCCCTTTAATGGGCAGCCGGAGCCACAGGCGTTGCTTCAGGCATCGCTTCAGGCATCGCGCCTTCAACCGCATCCTCGACGGCTTCAGTTGCGCCTTCAATGGCTTCCGTGACGCCTTCAACGGCATCGGTTGCAGCGCCTTCGACTGGAGCCGGAACGCAGGTTACGCCATCTTCACCCATGACAGGGTTGCCGTGATCATCCATGAGGCAGATCGGCGCTTCTTGCGTAACCGCTTCGGCTGTTCCTTCAACGGCGTCAACCGCGCTTTCCATCGTTGCTGCGCCTTCCACGGCGACAACGGACTCCGTGACTGCTTCGGTGGCTTCTTCGCCAGCGGCAGGTTCGAAGCTTGCTATGTCAGCAGTTTCGACGCTTTTGCTGAAGTAGTTGTCGTAAACCAGATAAGCGCCCAGCAGGCCGACAACCATGACGGCTACGGAAGGCGTGACGTTTTTGAAGATGTTACCAATGTTCATTTTGTCCCTCGTTTGTTAAAAAGCCTTTCATCCTGAAGGCTTGCGGGGTTTTTATTAGAGCAAGAAAAAAACTTGCGCAAGGGGTTTTTTGCATAAACTTTAAAATATCACCAAAATGACACAATTCAGGTTTTCAGACCTTGATGAATGGCAACGGCGCCAAAACTGAGATTTGTAAAACGACAATTTTTAAATCCGGCTAATCCCATGCGGCGCGCAAGTTCCGCCTGAGGGGGGAATTTCTTTATGCTTTCAACAAGATACTGATAGCTATCACGGTCTTTGGCGATAACATGGCCGATGTGTGGTATGGCGCGGAAAGACCATGCGTCATAGATTTTTGCCAGGAAAGGCTCATCCACGCGGCTGAATTCAAGGCAGAAGAAGCGTCCGCCGGGCTTAAGAACGCGGTGCGCCTCAGCCAGCGCAGTGTCTATGTGCGTGACGTTTCGCAGGCCGAAGGCAATCGTGTACACATCAAAGGCATCATCGGCGAAGGGGAGGGATTCTGCATTGCCCTGAATCCAATCAAAGCCATCAACCCATCCGCGGTCGATGGCGCGGGTGCGCCCGACGCGAAGCATTTCCGGGTTCAGATCGAAAACGGCGATAGGGGATTTAGGGCCTGCGGCCTTTTTGATGCGGAAGGCTATATCCCCCGTTCCGCCCGCGACGTCCAGATAATGCCATTCGGGGCGGGGACGTATCATACGCACGAAACGGTCCTTCCAGAGACGGTGCAATCCCCCTGACATCAGGTCGTTCATCAGATCGTATTTGTCCGCTACGGAATCGAATACGCCGCGTACAAGGCGTGTTTTTTCGTCGGCGCCGACTCTGCGTGCGCCGAACCATTCTCTTTCAGGGTTTCCTTTTTTCGCGTTTTCCATGTGTTTTAAGCGTAGCGCAAAGATGGGGTATGGACAAGGATACCGGCTAATCAGGATGCCTGCTTGCAACTTACTCCGCGTTCGACACCGTCAAAGAAACGATTAATCAATTTTGGCGCACGGTTTTTAAGGTCGAAATTAGCGGGAGATTCAAGATATTCCGTAAGCAGTCCTCGCATAAAGCATGAAATGAGATCAATAAGCAAATCCGGGTCGGTGTCCTGTGACAGGCTTCCGGATTTCATTGCTTTTTTTAGATAGGATTTAAAT
>JACQIJ010000065.1 GCA_016198545.1 Pseudomonadota bacterium | reverse complement strand
GGTATGGGGTATGAATCCCTGCTATTTTTTAGCGTCTGTCCGGTTCGGGGAAACAAACAGCATGAATTTTAGGGACAAGAAGGACATGAAGAGCAATAAGGCATCGCCTCAGGAACAATCCGGGGGCGGCGGTTCCCTGGTTGCGCGCAAGTCTGATAAAACGCAGGAAGGTGATGCCAGCGGTAAAACCCGCCAGATTGTTCCCCGCGGCGGGAGGGATCTGAAAGAAGGCGAAAGCCAGGAAACGGCTGCTGCCGGGTCAGGCGGACGTATCGGCGAACGCCTTGTCTCTATGGGAATTATCAGCGAAGACCAGTTGAACGTGGCCCTTCAGGAGAAAAAAGTCAGCGGCAAGCTTTTAGGCGAGGTGCTGGTCGATCTGGGCTTTATAAGCGAAGAAACACTGACGACGTTTCTGGCGGAGAGCTCTGGATTCGAGGTTTTCAATCCGAAACTGACGATTCTGGACGGCGAGGCGTTGGGAATTATTGATAAGGGTCTTGCGGTCAAACATCAGGTTCTGCCGGTATCTGTTACCAACGACATGGTCGTTGTGGCTATGGCCGATCCCTATGACGTCGTCGCCCTGGATGCGTTACGCCGGTTTTTACCGAAAAATATTACAATCAAGCAGCTTGTAACGACTCCTTCAATTCTTTCCGAGGCGATTGATGCAGCCTATGGATATGCAAGCTCTATTTCAGGAATCCTGAAAGAACTGGAAGAAGGGCAGGCGCCGGATCTTGCAACGCTGAAAGAAGAAGAAGCTTATACGCACCCGATTGTACGCCTTGTCAATGCGCTGGTGTTCGATGCGGTGAAGCTGAGCATATCGGATCTTCACTTTGAGCCTGAGGAAAACTTCGTTCGTTTGCGTTACCGCAAGGACGGCGTACTCTACACTGCCCAGATATTGCACAGGAACCATTGGAGTGCGATATCGCAGCGCCTGAAAATCATGTCTAATATGAATATTGCCGACAAAATGTCGCCCCAGGACGGCCGCTTTAACATGAATGTCGGCGGGCGCGTAGCGGATTTTCGCGTTTCATCGCTGCCCACGGTGCACGGCGAAAACATCGTTTTGCGCGTTCTGGATCAGAGCCAGAGCATAGTTCCGCTGGAAAATCTGGGATTTAGCGAAGGAAATTTAGTCAAGATAAGAAGAGCGCAGGAGCGCCCTGAAGGCATCATCATAGTGACGGGTCCGACCGGCAGCGGCAAGACGACCTCTCTTTATTCAATGATTAATGAAATTAATGATGTGGAGGTCAATATTCAGACAATGGAAGACCCTGTCGAATACTCCCTGCCCATGATACGGCAGACTCCTATTCGTGAGGGCGTGCTGGATTTTGCTGATGGCATTCGTGCCATATTGCGTCAGGATCCGGATATCATTTTTATCGGCGAGATACGTGATCCGACTACGGCGGAGATGGCGCTGAAGGCCGCCATGACGGGTCACCAGGTTTACACTACGCTGCATACCAACGATTCCTTCGGCGCTATCCCGCGTTTGCTGGATCTGGGGTTAAAGCCGGGCATGGTGTCGGGCGCAATTATCGCTGTTTTTGCACAGCGTTTGGTGCGCAGACTTTGCAAGGAGTGCCGGGTTCCCTATCAGCCTGATGAGAAAGAGTGCCAGATACTGAAAGCCGATCCCAAAAATCCTCCAACCGTTTACAAGGCGAAGCAGGGCGGATGCCAGGTATGCGGCGGACAAGGATACAAGGGGCGTATATCGATAGCGGAGATATTGTTGATTGATGAAGATTTGGATGAAATTATCGCCAATAACGGCTCAAAGGCGCAGATGAGGCACGCTGCTATAGAAAAAGGCTTTAAAAGCATGAAAGACGATGGCATTCTTAAGATACTGGAAGGCATAACCACGCTTTCTTCTCTCGCCGATGCCGTCGATATCAACGCCTAATCTCGTCTTTTCGGACTGTACGATATGCCAAGATACAAATATAGGGCCATTAACAGCCGCGGGCGTCCTGTCAAGGGCGTGATTTCCGCCATTAACGAGATAGATCTTTACAACCAGCTTAACAGCGCGGGGATGGAGCTTCTTCAGTGTTCGTCGCTGGAGAAAAGAAGCAGTTTGCTCCCCTCGTTTTTCCTGCAGAAGAAGGTCCGCGTCAGGGATCTGATCCAGTTGTTCCTGCACCTTGAGCAGATGCAGGACGCAGGCGTGCCGCTCCTTGAATCCCTTGCGGATATACGTGACACGACGGAACACGAGGGGCTGCGCGACATCATGTCGGAAATTCACAGGGATGTTTCCGACGGGAGCTCCCTGTCCGAAGCGATGGCGCTTCACCCGAAGGTTTTTACAAACCTTTATATTTCTTTGGTTGGCGCGGGGGAGGAAACGGGGGATCTGGTTTCATCATACAGGCAGCTCATCAAGTATCTGAAATGGGTTGATCAGATGCAGGCCAAGATCCGCAAGGCGACGCGATATCCTATTGTCGTTACGGTCGTCGTCGTCATAACGATCGTTATTATGATGGCCGTTGTCGTGCCGCAGATTGTCGATTTCATCCGCTATTTGGATCAGGATTTGCCTTTCTACACGACGGCCCTGATGGCGACATCGGATTTCTTCGTCAGTTTCTGGTGGGCTGTTGTTGCCGCGCCAATAGTGATTGCGGCCATCATCATTGTGCTGCGGCGCGTCTCAGAGGACATGGCGTACCGCATAGATTTGTGGATGTTGAATATGCCCACTTTCGGGCCGCTTATCAGGAAAATCAATATCGCGCGGTTTGCGCAGACGTTCGGGGCTCTTTTTGCCAGCGGCGTCGATGTTTTGCACGGCCTGGAGGCGGCGCGCAAAACGGTCAATAACAGAGCCATCATTGAGGCGCTGGTAGGCGTTCAGGAACAGGTTCATGCGGGGAGTCCCTTGTCGGAGGCGTTCAACATGTCCGGCGAATTTCCGAGCATGGTCGTGCGCATGCTCAAGGTGGGCGAAGAGTCCGGTAATCTGACAACGGTGCTTGATCAGGTGTCGGATTTTTACACAAGCGATGTCGATGAATCGGTGCAGGCGCTTATTGCCATGATTGAGCCTTCCCTTACCGTCGTGCTTGGTGGTATGATATTATGGATTGCCGTGGCCGTTTTCGGGCCAATCTACTCGAGTTTCGAAAATATGGACTTCTAACCTCTGCAGGGTTTTCAGGTATGGCCGTACCTTTTTTAACACCGTCAAGAAGTGTCCTCGTCATCGGGGATGATGCGTTGCATATATATAATGTGACGTTTAATGCGGCGCGCTTCGTCGGTTCGGTTTCCTGGCAGAATGATGATTTTGAGGATGTCGTTGTTACAGCTCTGAGGCGGGCCTGCGGCAGCAAGCCTGCGCTTATTCTCAATGACATGACGGATCAGCATTTCAAGGGCGGCCAGCGCATGCCGCGCGTTGGGGCCATGGATAAGGCAAATGTTTTAAAAAGGAAGCTGCAGGTCTCGTTTCCCAATTACCCCATTCGCGGCGCTTTGCCGCTGAAGTGGGATAAGGGGGAGTCGGGAGGCAAGAAAAAACACGGCGGGGGGCTCTATCTTTTCGCAGGCATTCCCATGTCGGAACCGGTGGCGAAATCCTTTTCCGCTGTAAAGGCGGCGATGGTGCCGATTGCAGGATTTTGCCTGCTTCCCGTGGAAGGCGCCGAAATGGTTCAGACTCTGGCGGTGCGGCTGGCGGGTAAAAGCAGAAAACCCTCGCGGTGGGTTGTGTTCATGGGGCAGCACCGTGACGGGGGGTTGCGTCAGGTTATTACACGCGACGGGCAGCTGGCAATGACTCGCATGACACCCATGACCGAAGCCGACAATGCGCCGGATATATGGGCGCGCGATGTCAGTCAGGAATTCAAGGCGACCATAAGCTATCTTTCTCGTTTCGGTTTCTCTTCGGCGGAAGGGGTCGATCTTATCGTGATAAGCGATTCCGAATCGGGCGCGCTTCTCGAAAATCTCGTGAACATACCATGCCACTATACGGCGTTGTCGGCGCCGGAAGCGGCGCGCGAGATAGGGATGAACATAGGGGTTCAAGACAATTCCCGCTATGCCGACCCGCTCTATGCGGCATGGTCCGGGCGCAAGTCGCGGTTTACCCTTCCCATGGAGGCGGTTGAATTGGCCCGGATAGGGAAGCCGCGCCAGGTTGCCGCACTTTTTATGGTAGGCCTTATCCTTGCGGGCGGTTACCTCGGCTGGCATATGTTCAGCATGATGCAATCGATGTCCGCTATGCAAGATGATCTCGATAACCAGAAAAGGATACTTGCGCAGGCTGAAAAAGACCATCAGCAGGAAGTGGATCGCATGGCCGCGCTGGGTTTCGATGTGCGGCTGGTGCAGGGCGCCATAGAAACGTACAGCGTTCTGGATAAAGATAAAATGCGCACGCTGACCCTCATAAAGAAGCTGGGAGAGGCTCTGGGCGACAATCTGAGGCTTGATATAGTGACTGTGGACTATATAACGCCTCCGCCTCTGGATCCGCAGTCTGCCGCTGCGCTTTCCGGTCAGGAACAGCAGCAGCGTCCGCAAGTGAATATGCTGATTAAATTAAGCTTCCCCCCCTCTGTGGAGCCCGAAGTGGGAGTCAGGGAGGTCAACGATCTGAAGCGCAGGCTGACGGCGACAATGCCGGGATATGATGTGGTCGTTCAAAGAAATGTGGCCGGCCTGGAGTATAGCGATACGTTTTCGGGCGCTGTCGGGCGTTCGGCAAAGGACATTGCTTCGGAAAAAGGCGTAGCGGAAATCAGCATTCGCGGGGCTATACAATGACAGGGATTTTTAAAACTCTGGGGTTCAAGAGGATAGTCCTGCTGTTGGCGCTGGCGGTCGCGGATGTTGCGATGGGGGCTGCGGTCTATCTGTACTATATGCCGCACAGCATGCAGATCGAGCGTGAATTTCGTACGGTGCGCCAGCAGGCCATCGTGAAAAGGGAAGATGCTGAACGGCTGAAGATGGAGTATGAGCAGATTCAGGCTCAGAAGGATCATTTTCAGGCGCTGGAGGCAACCGGGTTTTTCAGCGATCAGAGCCGTGTTGTTGCGCGTGAACGCATTGAGGCCGCGCAGCGCTATACCAATGTTCTGACGGCGCGTTACAATATGCAGGCGGCAAAGCTTGAAAAGAAAAAAGAGGCTGAAAACTCCGGACGCGTCGTCGTCAATACGCCCGTTTCGATCGATATAGAGGCGCTGGATGATATGGATTTCTACAACTTTATTTTCTGGATTGAGAATGCGTTTCCCGGTCACGTATCCGTTCAGAACGTGAAGATAGAGCGCGCCGCGGATGTCAATGAAGCGACCTTGCGTCAGATAGGCAGTGGAACCGCAGCGACGCTCGTCAAGGGTACGGTTGATTTTAGCTGGCGCACGATGATGCCCGAATCTCTCGTCGGTCAGCCTGGCGGGGGGCAGATGCAATGAGACGGCAGCTTTTATATACAGGGGCCTGTTTCATGCTGGCTCTTGCTTCGGCAGGATCGGCCGCTGCGCAGGAGGCGCCGCAGTATCAGGGCCCCGCCCCGGCGGTCGCGCAGGTTCCCGGCGGCGAGGCTGTGGCCGGCGAGACCAATCATGAAGAATCCGTCCCGAAAGATTTTTTGCAGGATGAGTTGCTGCGCGTGGGATTGCAGGATGCCTATCAGCGCAAGGCAAAAATCAGTCCGGCGCAGACTGAGCCGCGTGAATTGAAGACACTGCTGTTCACGCCGTGGCAGTACGCCCTGCTTCAGGAGGCGAAAATCGGTTTTCTGGCTCGTCCGCCCACGGCCGGAGAGTTGGCGGCGAGCGGCGATAGCGAGGCAGCCAGGGAAATGGGCATCAGGGAACTGAGTCTCGGCGGCATAGTATTTTTTCATGGCGACAAATGGACGATATGGTTGAACGGCCAGCGCGTGGAGCCGGATGCGCTGCCGGAGGAAATCATAGATCTAAAAGTAAGAAAGGAATATGTCGACCTGAAATGGTTTGATTCTTACACGAACGTTATTTATCCCGTGCGCTTGCGTCCGCATCAACGATTCAATCTGGATTCACGCATTTTCCTGCCGGGCAGGGGTACATAGCGCATTTAATGACTCTTTCGCTTTCCATCAGGGGTGTGACGGCATCTTATGGTCGCAATGTCGCGATCAGGGATGTTTCTCTGGATGTCGCGCGCGGCAGCATTTTCGGCCTGATAGGGTTGAACGGGGCGGGCAAGACAACCCTTATAAAGACCATGCTTGGCCTGAAGCGTTACGATTCGGGCCAGGTTGTCCTGGAAGGGAAGGACAGTCTTGATGTGCGCAGCCGGAGGAATGTGGCATATCTTCCCGAACGCTTTGAATCTCCCGCATTTCTTTCAGGGCGTGAATTCATAGATTTTTCTCTGTCCATTTACAACAAGCGCATGCCGGAAGAATCCGTCAGGAAGATTTGCGAAAATCTGCACCTGGATTATGCCGTTCTGGCAAACAGAGCGCAGACATATTCCAAAGGAATGCGTCAGAAGCTTGGATTAATAGCGACGCTATTGACGGAGTGTCCCTTGTTGATTCTCGATGAACCAATGAGCGGTCTTGATCCGTGGGCGCGTATTATGGTTAAAAGGGTGCTTTTAGATATTAGCAAGTCGGGCAGGACTGTGTTTTTAAGCTCCCATATTCTCTCGGATCTGGGCGAGATGTGCAATCAGACTGCGGTGCTGGCCGAAAAAAAGATTGTTTTTAAAGGAACCCCTAAAGAATTATGTATGGCTGGCCATGAAGACAGTCTTGAAAAAGCTTTTCTTAATATCATTCAAGAGCAGAGGGCTGCCTGACTTGCTTTTTTTCCTAAAGATTCCCTTGCGCGCGAAGTTCTGATAGATTCTAATAAGGTAGCTGGCGTTTTGGGGCTATGAGCGCCGGATTTATTCATTTCCGAATACAGGATTTTCAAAATGGCAACGGACGACGAGAACAGACCGGAAGACGCAACGGAAGGCGAGTTTGTAATTGATAAAGACGAGGAAACTTCCGGCGGCGAGGATATGGGATTCGAGTACGGCGAAGCGGATGAAAACATGGAGGATGAAGCCGAGGAAGCTTTTGTAGGTGAAATTCCGAAAGGCGGCGGCATTAAAAAAATGGTGGCGCCCGCCCTGGTCCTGGTGTGTGCAGCAGGTGTAGGCGCGTATATACTGATGCAGCCTTCTTCGCCGCCCCCGCCCCCGGTTGCGCCGGGAGCGCAGCAGGCCCAGCCGGTGGAAGACAGCGTATCGCAGCTGCCGGACTTTGCGGCGATGAATATGGACGCTGATCTTCCGCAGCCCGCAGCCATTGTCAGTGAGGAGCCGCCGCCGTCGCCAATGCCGGATACACCTGCGGACCCCCATATGGC
>JACQIJ010000032.1 GCA_016198545.1 Pseudomonadota bacterium | reverse complement strand
GCCCAAGACGGGGGGTCCTGACCCTAATATTTTCAATCGCAGGCCGGATGCCCGCCTTCGCGGGCATGACGGGCGGGGGTGATGGATTATGTTTTAAGTAAAATAAATTGTTGCAAAACGGCAACAGTCGGACGAAAACTGTGGCACGGATGCAATAAGTCGCCTTGACCGGGGGAGCGAATACGGGCTTACTTGGGGCAGCCGCTTCCCGGGTTCGGGGGCGGCGCTCAATGACATGCGGTCCAATCCCGGATCAATTGTTCAACCAAACTGGTCAACCTGAGTGTTGTGAAAATTAGGAGGATAATGACCATGAAGAAACTACTCGTTGGTACAGCTGCCATCGCCCTGGGCTTTGCTTTCAGCGCGCCGGCACAAGCCGCAGACGGCATAAAGCTCGGCGTCGGCGGTCACTTTAAAGGCTATGTCACCTGGCTCGACCAGGATGAGAACACGAACCTCGACGCTGATGCCGAAATCGAAGACGTGCGCGATTTTGATATCCTGCGCGAAACGGAAATCCACATGTCCGGCGAAACCACGCTCGACAACGGCCTGACGGTCGGTTTCCACCTGGAAGCCGAAGCTGACGGCACGTCCGGCGGCGCAGGAGATACATTCGACATCGAGGAATCCTACGCCTACTTCTCCGGCGCATGGGGCCGCGTGAATTTCGGCGCTGAAGACGGCGCAGCATTCCTGCTGCAGGTTGCCGCTCCTTCGGCCGATACGGAAATCGACGGCGTGCGCCAGCAGGTGCAGCCGGTTACATTCGCCCGCACCAGCGTTGGCGCTCTGGCGCCGGCCGCCGGCGGCTTGGCGGCGAACTTCCGTTTCGACTACGACAACGCCATTGCCCGTTCGGACAACAAGCTGACCTACATGACGCCAGTGTTCAACGGCTTCCAGTTCGGCGCGTCCTATACGCCTGATCTGGGATCGGGCGTCAACACGTTCGCCGGCATCAATTCCGACGACACGGAAGGCGATTTCGGCGAAGTATGGGAAGTCGCAGGCCGCTTTGAAGGCACGCTCGGCGAAGTGGGCGTCGCTCTCGGCGCCGGCTATGCCGATATCACGCTGGAAGACGAAGTCGTGGGAGCCGATACGGATGATCGCGCGGTCTGGAACGCGGGCATCGATCTGAACTGGGGCGCGTTTGGCCTCGGCGCCGCTTATCTGGACGACGATCACGGTCGCGATCTGTCGGCTGACGAAACCGTATGGGTCGTCGGCGCAGACTACACGACCGGCCCGTTCAAAATCGGCGCGTCGTACTACGACAACGAGCAGGAGCTTGACGCTCACCGCCAGGCCGCCAATTCCGGCGACATGGAAACGGATCGCTGGATGGCCGGTGTCACGTACACCTACGGCCCCGGCATGACGTTCCGCGGTTCGGTCGGTTACGTTGAAACCGAAATGCCGCGCGCTCTTATCGCGGCGCCGGGCGACAACGAAACGGACGCCACGTTCGTTATGTTGGGCACGGTCATCAACTTCTAATCGGTTGATACCTGTAAATTTCCGAAAAGGCGCGGTTTTCCGCGCCTTTTCTTTTTTGCTTTGAATTTAAGAATTCGTCATTGCGAGAAGCGCAGCGACGAAGCAATCCAGAGCCTGTTAAAAAGACTGGATTGCTTCGCATCCTTCGGATGCTCGCAATGACGGTAAAGGGCAATGACGGATTGAAGCGGGCTTATTCGACCGTGACGGCCTTGGCGAGGTTGCGCGGCATGTCGACATCCGTGCCCTTGGCCACGGCGACGTAATAGGCCAGAAGCTGCACCGGGATGACATAGAGTATAGGCGCGGTGAACGGATGAACGTCGTTCAGCGCGACGGCGTATTTCACATGGTCTTTCAGCCTTTCATGGCCGGCCTTGTCGGTAATCAGAAGGATTTTTGCGCCGCGCGCGGCGTTTTCCTGCAAATTCGATGCGGTTTTTTCGAACAACGGGTCGTTTCCGGGCGCGAGCACGACGAGCGGCATGTTTTCGTCGATAAGGGCAATGGGCCCGTGTTTCAGCTCGCCCGCCGCGTAGCCTTCGGCGTGGATGTAGGAGACTTCCTTCAGTTTGAGGGAACCTTCGAGCGCAATCGGGTAAAGCAATCCGCGTCCGATATAAAGCATGTCGCGGCATTCGAAAATCTCCCGCGCGATGGATTCGACCGCGCCTTCCGTGCCCGCCAGCAATTCCGCAACCTGCGCCGGGACATGGCGCAGGGCATCGGAGAGTTCCTGCTCCTTCTCCGCGCCGATTTTTCCGCGTTTGCGTGCGGCGGCGAGCGCGAGGCAGGCCAGCGTCGTTATCTGGGTCGTAAACGCCTTGGTCGAGGCCACGCCGATTTCCGGCCCCGCCAGCGTATGCAGCACGATATCGGATTCGCGCTCGATGGTGCTTTCGACGGTGTTGATGATGGAAATCGTTTTCTGTTTTTGTTTTTTGCAGTAGCGCAGCGCCTCCAGCGTATCGAGCGTTTCCCCCGATTGCGAAACAAAGAGCGCCGCCCCGCCCGCGGACAGCGGCGGCTGCCGGTAGCGGAATTCGGACGCGATATCGACATCGCACGGGATGCCTGCGATCTGCTCGAACCAGTAGCGCGCGGTCAGCGCGGCGTAATAGGCCGTGCCGCAGCCTATCATCGTCAGGCGCGGCGCGTTCGCTAATGCCTCCAGCGCGGATTCGGGAATGCTGACATGACCCGTGGCCGGGTTGATGAAGGAATTCAGCGTATCTCCTATGACGGAGGCCTGCTCATGAATTTCCTTCAGCATGAAGTGGCGGTACGCGCCCTTGCCGGTCGTCGCGCCCGATTGCGCCGTGATGCGGACGGGCCGCACGACAGGCTTGTTGTCGTTGGTATAAATCGACGCGCCCTCGCGGGTGATGTGCACGCGGTCGCCGTCCTCGAGAAAACAGATTTTTCGCGTCAGCGGGGCCAGCGCATAAGAATCGGAGGCCAGATACATTTCCCTGTCGCCGTAGCCGACGGCGAGCGGCGTTCCTTGGCGCGCGCCGACGAGAAGATTTTGCTCGCCCGTGAAAATCATCACCACGGCGAATGCGCCCTGCAGCCGCGCAAACGCAGCATTTGCCGCATCCCCCGGCTGCATCCCCTGCTTCAGATGGTGGGTGACCAGATGCGCGATCACTTCAGTGTCGGTATCAGTTTCGAAGCGGCATTGCAGCTTCTCCAGCTCCGCCTTCAGTTCCGCGTAATTCTCTATGATGCCGTTATGGACGACGGCGACGCGATCGGTCGCGTGCGGGTGCGCGTTGTTTTCGGAGGCGCGCCCGTGCGTCGCCCAGCGCGTGTGGCCGATGCCCGCATTGCCGCGCAGCGGCGCTTTCGCAAGCTTTTGTTCGAGGTTTGCGAGCTTTCCTTCGGCGCGGCAGCGGGCAATCTTCCCGTCGTGCAGCGTGGCGATGCCCGCACTGTCATAGCCGCGGTATTCCAGCCGTTTCAGCCCCTCGACCAGGAGGGGGGGCACGTCTTTTTCAGCCAGTATTCCGATGATCCCGCACATTTTACTATCCCGCCTTCTTCCTTTTTCGCTTTTTCGCCCACCCATCCTTGATGAACGGTTTTTCGCGGGCGACGGCCAGCGCGTCGGCGGGAACGTCTTTTGTGATTGTGCTGCCCGCAGCGATATAGGCGCCGTTACCGATGGTGACCGGCGCGACAAGGTTCGCGTTGCTACCCACCATCGCGCCGTCGCCCACGACGGTCTTGTGTTTTTTGACGCCGTCGTAATTCACCGTGATCGCGCCGCAGGAAAAATTCACGCCGTTGCCGATGTCGGCATCGCCAATGTAAGCCAGATGCGCGGCCTTCACGCCTGCGCCGAGCGTGGAGTTTTTCACCTCGACGAAATTTCCGATTTTCGCACCTGCGCCGATGACGCTTCCGGGACGCAGGCGGGCATGCGGGCCGATGGAGGCGTCTTTTTCTATTTTCGCGCCCTCCAGATGCGAAAAGGCCTTTACAGTCACATTATCGGCGATTTTCACGCCGGGGCCGAAAAACACGTGCGGCTCCACCACGACGTCGCGGCCCAGTTTCGTATCCCACGAGAAATAAACCGTATCGGGATCGATCAACGTCGCGCCGCTTCCCATCGCGGCGGCGCGCAACCGTCCCTGCGCGGTTTCTTCCAGCGCGGCCAGATCGGCGCGGCTGTTGACCCCGCGCGCCTCGTCATTGTTTTTCGCGATATGAATTTGCGGCGCGCATCCGTCTTTTGCCGCGATTTCGACGATATCGGTGAAATAAAACTCCTTCTGCGCGTTTTTATTTTTTATTTTTCCAAGCCAGCCGGAAAGCTTCGCGCCGTCGACGCAGAAAGCGCCCGCGTTGCACAGGCTGATTTTGCGCTGCGCGGGCGTACAGTCCCTGTCCTCGACGATTTTCTGAAGCTTTCCGTCCATGCCGGTGACAAGGCGTCCGAAGGCGGGCGGCGGGTCATAAACCGCGCCCAGGACGGACAGCCCGGAGCCTGAACGGCTGTTTTTCGCATCGATCAGCGCGCGCAGCGTTTCCGCGGAAATAAGCGGCATGTCGCCGAGCAAAATCAGGACATCCCCGGAAAATCCCTTCAGCGCGGGCAGGGCGGCCTTTACGGCGTCGCCCGTGCCCAGCGGCTTTTGCTGGACGGCGCAGGCATGCGGCCTGATATGCGCCTTCAGTTTGTCCGCGTCCGGCCCCGCAACGACGATTATTTTCTCGGGCTTCAGGGATTGCGCCGTTTCCAGCAGCCAGCCTATGAGGGGTCGCCCGGCCAGTTCGTGCATGACCTTTGGCCACGCGGAGTTCATCCGCTTGCCCTGCCCGGCGGCCAGTATGACGCATGCCAGCTTGCGCTTTTTCATGGGGTTCATTCTGGCCAAAAAGCCCGGAAATACAAGTCACAAGCTGTTGCGCGGGGTTACAGGGATTTTCGTTGACATAACCAAAATACAAAGGTACAACAGGGATGGAAGAAAAAACGATGGATTTGAAGAAAAAAACGGAACTGGCCGCGGACGCGAGGGAAGCTTTCGCTATGGCCGAATTGATGGCGGGCGGGGAAGAGAAACCGTCTTTTACATTTTGCATTGCGGCGCAGCCTTATTTTACGCTGGCGCAGCGCGCGCTGAACAAGGCTATCCGGAAAAAAGGCGCAGATCAGACCGCCGAGGAATTGTGCCAGGGGACGCTGGGCGTATCATGGGAGGAGTACAATGCGCTGTCGGACAAGATTCACGAGGGATTGCGACTGAACCGGACAATGTAGGAAAAGCCACATGGAAGATGACAGAACTGAGATAAATTTGAAGATTTTTTTCATTGCTGCTGCGCTGGGAGCTTTTGTGCTGGCCTTGTATGAATCCTGGTACGACGATCCGGTCGATACCGCGCCGCCGGCCGCCGGGACGCAAATGCCCGCGCCGCCGCCGGGCCGTCGGTAACCGTTTAAGGCCGTTTTTTGCGGCGCGCCGGCTTAAATGCGATTTTCGCCGTCTGCGTCTTCCTGAATTTTTCCAGTTTTGCGGCAATTTTTTCATCCGCCGTTCCCAGTATCTGCGCCGCCAGCAGCGCAGCATTTTTTGCGCCCGCCTTGCCGATGGCCAGCGTGCCGACCGGAATGCCGCCGGGCATCTGCGCGATGGAAAGAAGGCTGTCCAGCCCTTTCAGGGTTTTGCTTTCCACCGGCACGCCCAGTACGGGCAGCGTCGTAAGGCTTGCGACCATGCCGGGCAGGTGCGCTGCGCCGCCTGCGCCCGCTATAATCACCCTGACGCCGCGCGCGCGCGCGCCCTTGGCAAATTCCACCATGCGGTCGGGCGTACGGTGCGCCGATACGATTTTCGTTTCATAAGGAATTTTCAGCGCATCGAGCATGCCCGCGGCATGCCCCATTGTCTCCCAGTCCGACTGGGACCCCATGACGATGCTGACCGGCGGGGCTTTTTTGGCCATCACGCGATTATGTCCGGAAGGAGACCACTTTCAATTCTCTGGATCGTGTCCTTCAGGGACAGTTTGCGTTTCTTAAGACGCTGGAGCTGGATGAAGTCCACGGGCTGATGCTGCATCAGCCGGTCTATGACGTCGTCCAGATCCTTATGTTCCTGCTTGAGCTCTATGAGCTTTTCGCGCAGTTCTTCTTCGTCTTCCATGAAACCGTAAGTTATGTAATTAATTGGCCCAGAGAATACTATCAGATAATCCATTGTTTGATAAGTTAAAAATAGAGGATAAAACTTCATGCCCGTTATTGATATGACACGGCATCTAGTTTTATGGTGTTTAGAGGCGGCGATTAAATCAGAGGAGTTTTCCGGTGAGCAAACGTATCGGCATACTGACAAGCGGCGGGGACTGCGCCGGGCTTAACGCGGCCATCCGCGCGGTGGTGCACAGGGCGGCGCTGCTGGGCTGGGAAACGGTCGGTATCCTGAACGGCACGGCAGGCCTTCTGAAGGATCCGCCGGGATGCCGGGTTCTCGATCCCAATGAATTCAACGGCAACGTCATGCGGATGGGCGGAACCATTCTGGGGACGACGAACAAGGGCAACCCGTTCGCGTTTCCGATGGCCGACGGATCATCGAAGGATCTGTCGGGCAAGATCGTCGAGGGATTCAAGGCGCTGAAACTGGATGCGGTCATCGGCATCGGCGGAGACGGCAGTTTTGCCATTCTCAAGAAGCTTGCCGATCAGGGAAAGATAAACATGGTCGGCATTCCGAAGACGATCGACAACGATCTCGGCATGACTGAAAGCTCCGTCGGGTTCGATACGGCCGTTGCCGTGGCGACCGAGGCTCTGGACAGGCTGCAGCCCACGGCGGCAAGCCATGACCGCGTGATGATTCTCGAGGTAATGGGACGGGATGCGGGCCATATTGCGCTGAGCGCGGGAATCGCCGGCGGCGCGGACATAATTCTCATTCCCGAGGTGAAATATTCTCTGGATAAAATCGCGGCGAAAATAAAGCGCGTCAAGGAAACGGGCCGCAATTTCGCGCTGATGATCGTCTCCGAGGCCGTTAAAACGCCGGAAGGCGAAAAATCCATGATGACATATCACGGAGGCGAAGAACGTTATGGCGGCATAGGGCATTATCTGGGCACGAAGCTTGCGGAAATGACAGGATCGGAAACGCGTGTTACAATCCTGGGGCACGTGCAGCGCGGCAGTTCGCCGACATATAACGACAGGCTGCTGGCGTCCGCTTTCGGCGTGAAGGCGGTCGATCTGATCAAGGAAGGCAAATACGACCGCATGGTCGCATGGCAGAACCGGCAGGTTGTAGATGTCGCCATCGAGGATGCGATCAAGGCGTATCAGGTCGTGGATCTCAAGGGTACGCTGGTGCAGACGGCAAGAGCGCTGGGCATTTCGCTGGGAGATGAATAATAATGCTATATGTGCAACAGTCTCTGAGCCCGGGCGAGGAAGTCATCCACATCGGGCGGTTTCACTGGATTTACACGTTCAATGCGATTCTGAGCATCGTCTGGGGCTTTACGGGATGCATGCTTGTTCTCGGCGGCTCCGTTTATTTTTACGTGAATTACAGCGCGGATTATGAGCCCATGACGGGGCTGCAGGCGGTGCGCGCGCTGCATCCCGCCATAAAGCTTCTGGCTTTCTTTACATTTGTCATGGGCCTGCTGCGCTTCGCGCAGATGATGGTCATCAAGGCCAGCACGGAAATCGCCATTACCAACAACCGCCTTATATACAAGCGCGGCCTCGTCGCCCGCTATGTTGGCGAGATGAGCATTGACCGCATCGAGGGCGTGAACGTGCTGCAGGGCATTCTAGGGCGCATGCTGAATTACGGCCGCATCATGGTGCGCGGCATGGGCGTGGGCGAAGTCATTCTGCCGCCGCTGGAAAACCCGATCGCGTTCCGCAAGGCGATCGAGAAGGCGAAAACCGTATGAGCGCCGGAAAAGCGGAAACCGCAAAATCGAAAAGGGACGGCGCGGTATCCATGCTGCGCGATGGCGAAAAGCTTGTCCGGCAGGCGCGCATTCACAACGGGATTTACTGGAAGGCATCGGTTGTTTTCATACTTGCGTTGTTCCTGATGACCAAGGTTTTCAATCTCGGCGCGTTCCTGATGCTGGTTGCCCTGCTGATGTTTTTCGCATCCTATCTGACGAAGCACTATTTGCTTCTGGCGCTGACGGACAAAAGGGTTCTCGTCCGGCATGGCGTCGTGAAGCTGAACAACATCCAGATGCACCACAGCAAGATCGAAAGCGTCGAGGTGGAGCATCCGCCGATGGGGCGCATTCTCGGCTACGGATCCCTTTTGATAACCGGAACGGGCAGCCAGATAACGGCCGTGCCCTACGTCAACGCGAAGGACGCCGAAGCTTTCCGCGGAGATCTGGATCAGATCATTTTCGACCGGGAAGAAGGAAAAACCGCTTCCGCGAAGTCCTGAAAAAGATTCGGGAAAAACATCTAATTTTCTGATATTATTGGCAATTAGTAAGAGACTGTTAATGCT
>JACQIJ010000031.1 GCA_016198545.1 Pseudomonadota bacterium | reverse complement strand
GGGTAAATCATGAGAAAATGGTAGTAGGGAGCAGCCATGCCGGATGAGGACACAGGCGTCAGGACGCGCCTGGACATCAAAAAAAGCCTTCTGAGACGGGCCATAAAGGGCGAGTCACAATACAGCGCGCGGGAAATGATCCTTCTGATTCAATGGATTCGAAGCCGCGCCCGGCACATCCCCGAATCCCATGAAAACGAACTGGACCTGATCCGCGAGATCGAGCAAGAGCAGGAAGAAGTGCGCAGTCTTCTGGTGGAGATGGGCATGACCGAAGACGACCTGCCGTCGGAAAGCCGCGCCCTGCTGCGCCTTAATCTTGAAGAACGCAGACGCGGCCGGAACGGAAACTGGAACAACCTGGCGCAGACATGGCAGTTGCTCAACCGGCAGCCGCCTACCAATTCCATCAACTGATTATTCAACCCTGTTGAATAAAAGTCCGTAATGCGAGGCGCGCCTGCGCGCCTCGGCGATCAGCACGTCATGCGCGATCCTGTCGCCCATTTGCAGTTTCAGGTTCGCCAGCATGACAAGATAATTGATATCCGGCTGTCCCCGGGGGCGCGGCCAGATCATGCCGTCCTCGAGGATGTCCGCGGCCTTTTTCAGTTCGCCCTTGCGGCGGTAGATGCTCGCAAGCCCCAGCCGCGCATCTATGCTCAGCCCGTCCTCTTCAAGAAGCAGCAGCAATTCGCGCTCTGCTTTGTCCAGACCGCCGGATTCCAGTTCCGGATAGCCCATAAAATAAAGAAGCGCCTTGTCATTACGCATCTGGACATAGGAAGGCTGCCGGCGCAATGCTTCATCTGCAAAACTCAAAGCCTCGCCATACAGAACGGACTTCTCCTGCATATTCATTGCCTTGCCCTGCGTACGCAGTTTTTCACGCCGCCACAGAGCTTCGTATTGAGGAGTTTGCGGACGGCTGCCGACGGTCCAGAAGGTCGCGCGGTCAAGATTGTCGCGGGCTTTATCAAGCGCGCCCGTATATATGTCGGTTGCCGCCCTGCCGATATAATACGATCCCATAGAAGCCCTGACGCTCCATGCACCCGCAACGGCAATCAGGAAAAGTGAGGCCGCCATAAACGCTCTTTTCGCCTTTTGCGATGAAATCATAAACCGCGCATCGCCGCCCACGGATTTTTCCGTGAGGCCGTACCAGCAAAAAAGTAGAACGGACAGCGGCACGAGTATCGCCGGCATATACAGATGGAACGTAAGATGCGTATGAAGAACGAGCGCCAGCATTGCGCAAAACAAACCGAGAATCCGAATGCGCGCGTCATGGTCGCCGCGCATCAGGTTCGCGGCCCTGACCGTGCGAAACAGGATTGAGGTCAGAACCGCATAAAAAAGAACCGGCGCCGCCACGCCCATCTCCACCCAGAACTGCAGCGGATCCATGTGGGCGAAATACCCGTCGCTGCGATCGACGGGCATGCGGTAGGCGCCGTAATGATAGGTAAAGCTGGCAAGCCCCGTGCCCGTCCAGAAATGATCGCGGATCATCTGCCATGACGCCTTCCACAACGCAACACGATCCGTCGTATCCGCCACGAGGCCCGCGCCAAACGATTTGGCAATGCCCCTGTCGTGAACTGCAAGGCCATACATCTGAATCAAAAACGGAAGGACAAACAACAGTGCGCACAGCGCAGCGATTTTCCATCCCCGTTCCTTCAGGGGACGCGCGGAAAGAACCAGCAGGACAAGCATGGACACGCCCATGCCCAGCATGCCGCCGCGGCTCTGGGTGACAAGCAGGCCTGCATAGAAAACCAGTGTTAGGCAAAAGAACAGACATGAGCGCCGCCTGCCCCGTTCCCGCAGATACAGAGCCGCCGCCGGGAACAACCCCATATTCATCATCGCGGCCATGCTGTTCGGATCGAAAAACGGATGTTTGATGCGCGCCCCGTAATCATCGAACAAAAAGAAAAACTGGACGATGGCCCAGACGGCCAGAACCGCCAGCGCGGCGAGAATCGCGATTTCATAAACGCGCGTTTTTTCAGCTGCGCATGGATGAACGGAAAATGCAAAAAATAAAAAAGGGGGAATGCTGAAGATAAGAAAGAAAAAGAAACTGATATAAGGAGCCGTAGACCACGACAGTGCAATCAGCAGATAGACCCAGTACGCCAGCATAAATCCCGCTGTTGCCGTTCGGGGAAATGAAAAACCGCGACCGCAAGCATCCGCCAGCATCGCGCCACCCGCAATCAGAACCGCGAAGATGCAGGGCGCATACAGGATATCCTGCGTTCCGTGAAAAAATATGCCGAACCCCAGCGCCATCAAAAGCGCCGGAATGGCGATGACTTGAGAAAATGCCGGAAAATGCCGGTAAAAATAAGTGTGTGCGATCTGCATGACGGCGAACCAGACCGTCATTTTAACCCGTATTACGCCATGCCGATAGCCGCTTTGTACAGATCGAGAAGTTCATCCTCCTCGCGGCGTTTTTCGATATCCATCTTCCGCAGACGGATAATCCTGCGGATGGTCTTGGGATCGAAACCCGTGCCCTTCGCCTCGCCATAGATTTCTTTTATATCTTCGGCCAGCTCTGATTTTTCGATTTCCAGCCTTTCGATTCTTTCAATCAGGGACTTCAACCTCTTGCCAGCGACACCGCCAACATCCGCCGTTTCCCCGTCATTCGCGGGAATGACTTTCGCGCTGCTTCCTGCCATTTTCTCTCCTTGGTATTTGCCTGTTATTTTATGCCCGGTTTCTGACGGACGGAAAACGTTTCGATGACAAGCTCATCGTCATTGACGTCCGTTCCGACGCGCCCGACCTGCACGGATATAATAACGCTCTGGCTGGCCGGACTTGAACCCTTATAGGTGTTAGTGCTGCGTGGAAGAAAAGTCAACATCACCGGCATCTCGAACAGCCAGCGGTAACGACCGTCCACGCTGCCCTTGTTCAGCAGGAGCGGCCTTTCCTCCACATGCGCCCGAACCTGAAGATCGTTGGCCTGCAGGGTTTCGATGATTTTGCTGTTTGCCATGAATGCCGTATATTCGCTTGCCGCGCTCTGATCGAGGAAAACGGACGTCTCCTTTTTATGTTGTTCAAAGGATGGGGCGTCCGTATTCATCAGTTGGGATATCTTTTCCTCCAGCCACCCGCTAACCTGCAGGTAAGGGCGGTGGGAATCGCCCAGATCTTTCGCAGGCACAGCCGACGCGCCGGCCTGTGCCGCCGACGGCGCGGCATCCTCAGCAAACGGCGCCACCAATCCCTTGCCATCAGGCCCCGTCGACAAACCGGGCGGCGCAGGCCGGAATTCCTTTACCAGCGGCCCCAAACCGATAAGGGCGATAAGAAAGAAAAAGAACGCGACAAAGACGAGGCCCGTCCACGCTCTGACCTTCAGGGCCAGTTTGCGCATGCGTTCCATTTGCATCTGTTTGCTGATATCCGTCACGACTCACCCTGTTTTACGAATTTTGCCAATAATGCGGCCCAATTGCATTACATTTTCGATGCGGCGGGACAGAAAAGCCTCCGTGCTTGCCATATCACGAGAATCGTCGTTCAGCCACGCCAGCGCGGTTGCGCCCAGTACGCCCGACAATAAGCCGCGCTTGGTATACCGGTTATAATCCGTCGCCGTATCCCCTGCCCAATCCCAAATGCGATCGGCGGTGCGCCAGACGATTCTGGCCGCATGCGGGGCACGATGCGGCAACGTCCAGTAGCCAAGCGCCAGCCGTTCAGCCTCACGATATTGTTGTAGAAACGCAAATCTTTCCATAACTGCTCTATGAACCCGATCGCGGATGCGCATCCCTTCCGGATCAAGCAGATATAATGCCGCCAGCATTTCCCGGTCAGCCAGGTCGGCGAACGCGTCCAGCGCATCCCGGACGCCGGCCGGAAACAGGGCGGCGGCCATATCTTTCCCGCGGCCTGCGTCGATGGCAGCTTTTTCCAGCGCTTCCCGCGTCCACCCGTCAAACGGCACATGCGGCAGCGCAGCCCGGATCAGGCCGTCGCGAAGGTCGGTGTAGGATTTCCTGTTCATTTGCCGCTGGACTTTCCATGATTAACGTAGCAATTCTTTAATCTATGGCACGGAAAGTCCAAGGTAAAGAGGATCGCAAGTCGGTGACCGGCGCGATTGCCCGCTACGGCAAAGTCGGCGGCACGGTCGCGGGTCTCGCCGCGCGCATGGCGGGGGAACGTTATTTCGGCCTTAAAATAGAGCGCGAAGAACATGCCCGACAATTGCTGGCCGCGCTCGGCAACCTCAAAGGCCCGCTTATGAAAGTCGGGCAAATCCTTGCCACCATTCCCGAAGCGCTGCCGCCCGAATACACCCAGGCCTTTTTACAGCTGCAAGCGAACGCACCGCCGATGGGCTGGCCGTTCATCCGGCGGCGTATGAAGGCAGAACTGGGTCCGGACTGGGAAAAAAAATTCAAATCGTTTGAAAAAACCGCTGCCGCCGCCGCAAGCCTCGGGCAGGTGCACAAAGCCGTAACGCATGACGGGCGGCTGATTGCCTGCAAGCTGCAGTACCCGGATATGGCGACGGCAGTGAGTGCCGACCTGAACCAGATCAAAATCATCTTTTCGCTGTACGAAAAATACGACAGCGCCATAAAGACCCGGTACATTCACGACGAGCTTGCCGCGCGGCTGAACGAGGAGCTGGATTACAGGCTGGAAGCGCGCCACTGCAAACTCTACAGCCGCATGCTGCGCAATGAAAAAAACGTGCATGTGCCGGAAGTAATCGACGATCTGTCGACGGACCGCCTGCTATGCAGCGCATGGCTGGACGGGCGCGGGATACTGAATTTCAAGGACGCGCCCGCCAAGCAACGCGCGCGCATCGCTCTGAACATGTTCCGCGCATGGTACGCGCCGCTCTATCATTACGGCATCATTCACGGCGACCCTCATCTGGGCAATTACACGGTGCGCGATGACGACTCGATAAACCTTCTCGACTTCGGCTGCGTGCGCGTATTCCCGCCCGCCTTCATCGGCGGCGTTATCGGTTTATACCGCGCCCTGCATGACGGCGACCGCGCGCTTGCCGTGCATGCGTTCGAAACATGGGGATTTAAAAACCTGAAAAACGAACAAATCGACGCGCTGATCATGTGGGCTAAATTCCTGTACGGGCCCGTGCTGGAGGATAAAATACGCCCGATCGGCGAAGTCACCGGCGGCGTCTACGGCCGCGAGACGGCAGCGGAAGTGCATAAACGTTTAAGGAAATCCGGCGGCGGCGTGGCCGTGCCGCGCGAATTCGTGTTCATGGACCGCGCCGCGCTGGGCCTTGGGTCCGTGTTCCTGCACCTGAAAGCGGAAGTGAACTGGTACCGCCTGTTCAACGAAATGATAGAAGGCTTCGACGCGGCTGCGCTGGCTAGAAAACAGGCGGCCGCGCTGGAAGAATTCGGGCTTGAATCCTGACGGGATCAGGGCTCATCCCCCTTCACTTCGTAGAATACCGTTTTTCCCGCTCCGTGGCAGCGGCAAACCCGCAAGGCCGCGGCGCGCGTAACGGTCGATGCGCGCGGAATGAATATGACTTTTGCGCGTTCATTCGCAAACGATTCTTCCAGCGCCAGAACCGTGTAGACCTTGTACACCTCGCTGTCCTGCAACAAAATCCGGGTTTCCCACCCCTGGTCAAGCTCATAGAAAAAGCTCGACCCCGCGCGCTCCGGAAGAGGCGCCGCTGCACTGCGACGGACAAGGACAGGCGCAAGGCGGCGGGCGAGAGCCTCGGGGGATGGTTCGCATGCATCCCCTTCCGGATTCTCTTTCCGCCCCGCAATGTTGCGCTTTGCATCAGACATGCCATCTCTCCCGTCCTGTCGCTGAACGGGAGATGCGTCCACTTGCGAATCTTTCGATGCAATCATCGCCCCCGGGCGTCAAATCCCCCGGATATCCGGATAAAATTCTCACAATGGCCTTCCCTGTTCGTATTGCCGTTTCCGGCTTTTTTTCAGGAGAATCTTTCTCCCGTTTTTTATGCGAAGATAATATAGCATAATCCGGGCATCCTATTAAGCATGAAAATTCCCGGCTCATCCGCCGTCTGCAAAATAAAGCCGCAAAAGACAGGACCAACCTGTCTGCCGCATATTTACGTCGAAAATTTTTTATTAAAATCAAAGCGGATGCAAAACACGAAAACGACATAAACCGTATCGTGCTTTGCAACCTTCCCTGTTCAACTCGCTTTTCTATAACAATATTACGGAATACCGTAATATTGTATTACTTTATTACTCAACTCATAGCACAAAAGAAAGATTGAAAAAAGAATTGATTTTTACCGCATACAACACAGCCTACAAAAAAATCATAAACTCTGGAAAAGCAGGCTGAATAATACCAAATGCCGAAATAGCCGACTATAATCAGAGCCGCATGCGCAAAAAACAGGAGGCCGCATTATGGAGCGAACAAAGCTGTCTGCCGATTCCCTGATTGAAGCCACGCGCAGCCGGGCGAAGTTTTCCGGGCACGGCAATGCCAAGGGCGCGGCAGGATATTTATCTGACACTGATGATTCGTGCAGCTTTCTGGGCGCCACGGGACAAACCGAAATCGTTGATCCGCGCGAAGGAGGGTTTGGCAAAATCCGCGTCGGCGCGGCATGGCGCAATATTAGGACCGGACAACAGGGATTCTTCGGGAAAATTTTCGGGAAATCCACAAAGGGCCTCGATCTGGATCTGGGCTGTCTTTACGAATTGCAGGACGGCAGCAGAGGATGCATTCAGGCCTTCGGCGAAATGTTCGGGTCGTTCGACAATATCCCTTATATACTCCTGTCAGGCGATGACCGCACCGGGGACGACGATGACGACGATGACGGCGAAGATGAATTCATCATGCTCAACGGTCATAAATGGCCTGAAATAAAGAGGATTCTGTTTTACCTCTACATCTACGAGGGCGCGGCGCACTGGGCCGAAGCCCGCCCCCAGATACAGATACGCGTGGCCGGCGAAAAACCCGTGGCCGTAGCCCCGCATACTTACAAGGAAGAACTGGCAGTATGCGCCATAGCCGGCCTTGAAAACATAAGGAACGGCATAAAGATTACGAATTACACCGAATATTATCCGGGGCACGCCGAAATGGACAGAGCCTTCGGTTTCGGATTAGACTGGTCGGACGGCGCCAAACGCCCGGGATGACAACAAAATCTGTACACGGAATACAAGCCATATGGAAGAAGACAAGGACTTAAAGCGTTTTGCCAAGGATGAGGACGATATCAAGCCGATCGACCCGTCCGTTCCAGCCAGTATCCGGCACATGGAATATCAATCGCAGAAAAAAAAGGAAAAGGCCGAAAAGCCGTCGGGAACGCCAAATACGTCGGCACAGACAACGCAAAGCGCCCTTTCCAATACGTATGACAGCGAACAAAACATCGTCGCCAAAGGGGCCTATATCGACCTGCTTAAAAAAGATCCCGCGCTGCGCATGGTTTATATCGGCGCGGGATGGGATCAAAAAACGTTCGATGACGACAAGGTTGATGTCGATTTAAGCTGCTTCATGATCGATAAAACGGGAAAAACCCGCGAAGACGAGGACTTCGTTTTTTACAATAACGAACGCGGATGCGAAGGGGCAGTCAAACACATGGGCGACAGCCGCACCGGGGCCGGAGATGGCGACGACGAAACGATTTTCGTCGACATGAACGGTATTCCGTTCGACGTTTTGCGCGTCATGTTTACAATTACCGTGTACGATGAAAACAATGACGGTCGCCATCTGGGACAGATACGAAACCTTTACATCCGCCTGGTAAATCGCGAAGACGACAATGAACTGGTGCGTTTGCCGCTGACCGAGGACGTCATGGAAGGAAAGAACGGGTTTCTGATGTTCTGCCTTGTGCGCGAAGGGCCGCGCTGGTATCTCGAAGCCCTTGCGGAGCCCGTATCGGGCGGGCTTCCCGCCATCGCAACCAGATATGGCATCGTCGTCAAGGAAATGATCGCGACAGGCTGAGGACCCTCACGATTTTCAACCGGATCATCCCCCGGCCCTTTTCATTTCCTGTTCCAGTATGTCCTTGCGTGACAATTTTCCGATCATCGTTTTCGGCAAGGGTTCATAGCGGAATTCGAACAGACGCGGTATTTCCATCGGCGAAAGCTTGTCCTGCAAAAACTCCTTCATATCTTCGGTCGTCAGCGCATACCCGGCCTTCGGCTTTATCCATGCCTTAACGATCTCGCCGCGCCCGGAATCGGGAAGCCCCGCGACAATGCATTCCTCGACGCCGACATGCATGTATACGGCTTCCTCCACGTTGCGCGGATAGACATTATATCCGTTCGTGATGATCATGTCCTTCAGGCGATCGACAATATAAACATAGCCATCCTTATCCATGATGGCGATATCGCCGGTATGGAGACGTCCGCCGCGCATTACATTGGCCGTCTCTTCCGGCTTGTTCCAGTACCCTTTCATGACCTGCGGGCCGCGCACGCACAACTCGCCGCGCTCCCCCGGGGGCATCAGGGTTTCCTTGTCATCCATGTTCACGATATCAACGACCGTCCCCGGCATCGGCAGACCTATCGATCCTGCGCGATTTTCGCCGACGACGGGATTGACGCACACAACCGGGGAAGATTCCGTCAGGCCGTATCCTTCGACGACAACACAGCCGGTATTAGCCTCGAAATTCTTCTTAACCTCGACGGGAAGGGGTGCGCCGCCGGAAATGCAGTACCGCAGGGAGCGCAAATCGAACTCCCTGAGTTTCGCGTAATTGTTGATCGCGTTGTAAATCGCCGGAACGGCCGGAAAGAAATTAGGGCGCTTCCTGGCAATCGTCTTGAGAGTATCTTCCAGCTCGAACCGGGGCAGGCCGATAATTTCGAAACCGCAACGGACGCTGAGATTCATCACCGCCGTCATGGCGAATACATGAAAAAAAGGCAAAACGCCCAACATTCTTTCTTCGCCCATCCGCACGCTCAGGAACCACATTTTCGTCTGTTCGACATTCGCCACGATATTTTCATGCGTCAGCATCGCGCCTTTCGGCGTACCGGTCGTCCCGCCGGTATACTGAAGGACGGCAATGTCTTCGCGCGGGTTAACGACAACCGCCGCCGGATTCCCGTCATTCGCCAGAATGCCGGAAAGCCGCGGCATCCGATCCGTGTGTTCAATGCGGGCGATCTCCTTGCCTTTGACCAGGCGGAACAGGATATTTTTGGGGAAAGGCAATATATCGGTGAAAGAGCATACAATCACCTTCTTCAGACCCGTGGCATGAAGCATTTCGTGCGCCTTGTCATAAAGAATTTTCAGGTCGAGCGTAATCAAAATATCCGTGCCGCTATCTTCAATCTGGTGCTGCAACTCGCGCACGGGATACAGCGGGTTCAGGTTGACGACAATCCCCCCCGCTTTCAGAACGGCGTAGTAAGACACAACGAAATAAGGGGAGTTGGGCAGAAGAATCCCCACCCGGTCGCCTTTCTTAAGGCCCATATCCTGAAGGCCTCTGGCCAGCCGGTTGACCATAGATCCTATTTCAGACCAGTTCCATTTCTTGCCTAAAAAGTCGAAGGCGGGGCGCGCACCGAAATTCAGGCATGTCTCATCCATCATTTCATGCGCGGCGCACACGCGAATCTCCGCATGCCAGTCTATTTCTTTCGGATAGGATTTGAGCCAAGGCATGTTGCCGCCATTATTTTCTATTTTTTTAGCCGTCATCATAAACTTCCCGCCTGTTTGCTTTTTCTCTTTAATACCAATACCAGCACGCTTTACACATGCAAAGGGCAAACGCATAAAAGCCTAATAAAAGCGTTTTCTAATATACCTATAAAGGCTTTAAAAAAACGTGGATTTTAATGCGAAAGAATAGTAAAAATGCCCTGCAAGGCGTGGAAATGCTTATTGCGCGCCGAACGCAGCATTATTGACGAGATTATTGACGAGGTAAATAAATGGACACGCAAGGGACAATTATGGACCGTGCGAGGCTGGATTCGCTGGACGATGCGGTAAGAACGCAGCTGAAATGGTTTAATATTCCGAAAGGATTTGGTTTCGTCGTTCCGGACAGCGAAGATATCGACGCCTTTCTTCATATAACGACGCTGCAACGCGCCGGCGTGGAGAAAATAGGCGAAGGCGCGATTCTTATCTGCCTTCTTGAAAGGGACGGCCCGAAGGGCGCGCAGGTGCGCGAAATCGTGGAGATCATCGACCACGGCGTAAAACCCGAAGAAATAAGGCAGAGCAAACCATTAAATAACGGCATTGACCCGTTTGAAAAAATGGTTTCGATGCGCGGAAGCGTAAAATGGTACCGGCCGGAAAAAGGATTCGGATTCGTAACGCCGGACGATGGCATGAAGGACATTTTCATTCATAAAAGCTGCCTGGAGCGTCATGACCTGGACGACCTAAGACCGGGCTTGCGCCTGTCCATGAAAGTGAGGGTTGTCGCGAAAGGGCGCGAAGTCATCGATTTCGAAATTGAGAAATAAAAAGAACGGCTACGCCTTCCGGCACCATAAATTGTACATGCTCTCGAACGTTTCCTGGTTTTTGCGCTCGAACTTATCCCAGTTTTTAAGGTTCAGAGCCTGCGGGTCGCACGGGAACGTTTTCAGGTATCGCGGCAAGACTTCCCGATCCGGCGGAAGCATTTTTATAAGCCTCAAGCCCAGATCGCGGACATCCCTGTCAATGCGCGGCAATGTAAAGCGGTGTTCCTGCACATGGAACAGAAGATCGCGGCATTCTGGCATGGAGTAATAGTCGCGGCGGTTCAGAAGGCGCGCCAGATGCTTTTTCTTCATAAGGCGCGCGGCATCGCGCCGGAACGCGCGGATCCCGGCGCAGTCATTGCCATACCCGCGCTTTGCGATGATTGCCCGCGCGGCAACGACATCCTGACGGCCGCACTCGCTGTACAGCGCAATATTCATCAGGCCGCTATCCTTCAATATCCCGGTCAGAACGCGCCATCCCGCTTCCGGATCGTTCATGTGGTGGAGGACGCCGCAGCTGCTGATGATATCGAATTTTTTATCGAGCGCGCCCAGTCCGGCGATATCGCCGTGCCGGAATTCCACGTTCGAAAGCCCGTATTCGTGTGCCTTCCGCATGGCGTAGGACAGGCTGGAAAGGCTTAAGTCGACGGCTAGAATTTCCGCATGCGGCAACATCGCCGCGTATTCCAGCGCCTCCCGCCCCGTCCCGCACCCGGCGATGAGTATGGCGGGGGCATCCGGCAGGCTTCCTTCCAGAACATCCTGCAGCGGCGGCATGCCAAGAGCCTTCCAGCGCGGATAGGGAAATTCCTCGTATTGTTCCTGTACGGCGCGCGAAACAGAATCTTCAATGAGGTTGAACGGCTTTACAACGGCGCGCAGAGTGCGCTCTTCCAGCGGTTCCGTGATCTGCGCCCTTGCCAGAGTCGTCAGTTCGGGAATGGTTTCGTGTTTTTTTGCAAGAACCGTAAAACCGGGAACGTCGCACAACGGATCGTAGCATCCGGCCAACGCGAAAGCGTGCGGGTTTTTCTCCGCGTCCGCGCGAAAAGCGGCCCGCGCCGCCTCTTCTTCCGCTGAAACGTCGAATATGTACCCCGTATAAAAGCAATATTCCGCCAGTGCCGCCGTAAAGGGCAGGTATTCCCTCGCAAGCGTTCCTGAATCCGCGGCCAGAGCGCGGCGCATGTGGGTCAGGAAACGCTCGAACCCGGGATCGGCGACCCACAGGCGGCGCAGCCCCAGCAGCATATAGGGATCGTCAAGAACAGCCAGATCGTTCACGCCGTCAAATGCTCTTTCGAATGCCGCATAGTCGGCGCATTTCAAAAGCGGCAAGAATTCCTTAAAGGCCGGGTCGCGCTTCAGCAGCGCGAACCACGGCGATGCCAGTTCCTGGTGACTGATGCGATCTTCCTTAAGGCATGAGAGAATAGCCTGCTTCATTTCAGGATAGAACGCGAGAAACCCCATGCCGCGGACTATTTTCGTGAAATCTTCCTTGTAGGCGATATCATCCGGCGCGACGCGCATAGCCAGCAATGCGTATTCGGCGGCTTTTGCGCCCTGCCCGCCCGCAAACAGAATCCGTGCGAGGTTCGCATAGGCCTGATGGTATCCGGAATCGCACAGCGTCGCGGCTTGAAATGATTTCACCGCTTCATCAATCTGCCCGCGCATATAATGGATGACGCCGGCGTCATGATGCGCGGGAGCGGTCGCATGCGCGGCAATGGACTGTCTTAAAGCCGCCAGCGCGTCATCGAATCTTTCCTGTTTTATAAAGCCGCGCGCCTGCTCATGCAGGCTTTGCGCGGCGGACGCGGAATCGTCTTTCTGCTGGCCCGTTTTCATCACGGGCATGATAGCAGAAAGCGGACGGCGTGTCAGGCCACACTGGCCTCCCGCGCCTTCTTTTCCTGTTTCTTGGCAATTTCGCGTTCCTGCGCGGTCAGAAACTTTTTACGCAGGCGCAGGGACATGGGCGTTACCTCTACCAGTTCGTCGTTGTTGATATAGGACATCATGTCCTCCAGACTCATTTTCCGCGGCGGCACAAGAACGACGGCCTCATCCGCGCCGGAAGCGCGTATGTTGGTCAGCTTTTTGCCCTTCAGCACGTTAATCTCCATATCATTGTCGCGGCTGTTCTCGCCGACGACCATGCCCTGGTAAACCTTGTCGCCGTGACCGATGAACATCGCGCCGCGATCCTGCAGATTGAAAATCGCATAGGCGACGGCCTCGCCCCGGTCGGTGGAAATCAGCGCGCCGTTGCGCCGCCCTTCGATATCGCCCTTGTACGGGCCGTAAGAATGGTACAGGCGGTTCATCACGCCCGTACCGCGCGTGTCGGTCAGAAACTGCGACTGGTAGCCGATAAGGCCGCGCGAAGGCGCAAGGAACGTGATGCGCGTTTTGCCGCCGCCGGAAGGACGCATGTCCTGCATCTCCCCTTTGCGCTGTGAAATCTTGTCGACGACGACGCCGGTATATTGATCGTCCACGTCGACGATCACTTCCTCATAAGGTTCCGTGACTGCGCCGCCGTCATCCCTCCTGAAAAGAACGCGCGGCCGCGATACTGACAACTCAAAGCCTTCGCGGCGCATCGTTTCTATGAGTACGCCCAATTGCAGCTCCCCGCGCCCGGCGACCTCGAACGCATCGCGCCCGGCGCTTTCCGTCACGCGGATAGCGACATTGGTTTCGGCTTCGGCGAACAGGCGGTCGCGAATCATGGTGGAGGTCAGCTTCTTGCCTTCAGTCCCGGCGAGAGGGGAATCGTTGATGGTGATCGTCACCGCCATCGTCGGCGGGTCGACCGGCGTCGTCGCCACGGGGGCCGTTACAGCCGGATCGCAGATCGTATCAGCCACGGAGGTCTTCTCCATCCCTGCGACGCAGATGATGTCGCCCGCGACGGCTTCTTCCACCGGCACGCGCTGCAGCCCGATAAAGGACTGCAGTTTCGTCAGGCGGAAGCCCTCGACTTTCTCACCCTTCAGGTTGATGGCGTTCACCGTGGCGTTCACCTTCGCCTTGCCGCTGTAGATACGGCCGGTCAGAACGCGGCCCAGATACGGATCGCGCTCCAGCAGCGTGGCCAGCATCGAAAACGGCGCGTTTTCGTCGACCTGCGGCGCTGGCACATGCGAGAGGATAAGATCTAGCAGCGGATGCAGGTTTTCGCGTAGCGCTTCGAGGGAATCCGCGGCCCAGCCATCGCGGCCCGAGGCGTACATGACAGGAAAATCGAGCTGCTCCTCATCAGCTTCGAGCGCAACGAACAAGTCAAAAATTTCATCCAGAACCGCATCGGGCCGGGCATCGGGCCGGTCGATTTTATTAATGACGACGATCGGACGGTGCCCCTGCTTCAACGCCTTGTAGAGAACGAATTTCGTTTGCGGCAGAACCCCTTCCGCCGCATCGACCAGCAACAGGGCGCAATCGGCCATGTTCAGGACGCGCTCCACCTCCCCGC
>JACQIJ010000030.1 GCA_016198545.1 Pseudomonadota bacterium | reverse complement strand
TGTATACATAAAGTTACTTATTCTGTCAATGAAAAGGCCGCGAAGACACTCGCAATCTGCTGAAAAACTCCTTCTGGTCCTATCCCGACGTAAGCCAGGGCCGGGTAAACGCTTGCATACACTGGATTTTCCTATCCCGGCGGATGCCGGAACCGGAATGACAAGACGAGCTGTCAGACGTTAAACCGGAACAGCATGATGTCGCCGTCGTGCACAGCGTACTCCTTGCCTTCCTGGCGCATTTTTCCGGCTTCCTTGCAGGGGACTTCGCCGCCGAGCGTTATGAAGTCGCTCATGGCGATGACTTCGGCGCGGATAAATCCTTTCTCGAAGTCGGTGTGGATGCAGCCCGCCGCCTGCGGCGCCTTTGCGCCGGTATGGACGGTCCATGCCCGCGCTTCCTTCGGGCCGACGGTAAAGAATGTTTGCAGCCCGAGCAGTTTATAGCCGGCGCGGATGATGCGGTTCAGGCCAGGTTCCTCAAGTCCTATGGCTGCAAGAAATTCCTTCTTCTCCTCCTCCGATCCCAGCTGCGCGATCTGCGATTCAATTTCGGCGCAGATGACGACGAACCCCGCATCCTGTTTCGCCGCCATGCCTTCGACTGCCTTAGTCCACCCGTTGCCTGCCGCGGCGTCGCCTTCCAGCACGTTGCAAACGTACAGAACGGGCTTTGAGGTCATCAGTTGCAGCATGGCATAGAATTTCCGCTGGTCGTCCGGCGGCGTCACGGTGCGCGCAGGCTTGCCGTCATCCAGCGCTGCCTTGACCTTCAGCATGAAATCGAGCTGCGCCTTCGTTTCCTTGTCGCCGGACTTGGCTTTCTTCTCGATGTTGGAAATCTGCTTTGCGAGGCTGTCCAGATCGGCCAGCATTAGTTCTGTTTCAACCGTTTCCGCATCGCGCACGGGGTCGACCGATCCCTCGACATGCACGATGTTCGGGTCGTCAAAGCAGCGCAGGACGTGGATGATGGCATCTACCTCGCGGATATTGGCGAGGAACTGGTTGCCGAGTCCTTCGCCCTTGCTTGCGCCCTTAACGAGACCGGCTATGTCGACGAACTCAAGCTGTGTGGGAACAGTCTTTTGCGAATTCGCAATCGCTGCGATTTTATCCAGCCGCTCATCCGGCACGGCGACGCGGCCCACGTTGGGCTCGATCGTGCAGAACGGAAAGTTCGCCGCCTGCGCCGCTGCCGTCGCCGTCAACGCGTTAAACAGAGTCGACTTTCCGACGTTTGGAAGACCTACGATGCCGCAATTGAAACCCATCTCACATACTCTCCGCCTGTTGTTGATCCATCGCCACCTTGCTCATAAACCCGGCCGCATCACCCATCAGAAGCGGCGCATGCTCCGCGACCGCAGCCAGCAACGGCTCCAGCCATCTTTTATCCGCCTTTGAAAAATCGCCCAGTACGTAATTATGCACCCTGTCCTTGTCGCCGGGGTGGCCTATGCCGAGGCGCACGCGCCAATAATCCGGCGCGCCGAGATGCGCGTCGATGGAGCGCAGGCCGTTATGCCCGGCATTGCCGCCGCCCTGCTTCACCTTGACCTTGCCGGCAGCCAGATCGAGTTCGTCGTGAAATACGACTGTCCGCTCCGCCGGGATTTTATAAAATTTCGCCGCCGCCGCGACGGACTGGCCCGAATCATTCATGTAGGTCTGCGGCTTCAGCAAAATGACTTTCATGCCGCCGAGCGCGCCTTCGGCCATCTGCGCCTGATATTTGGAACGCCATGCGGGAAAGCCGTGAGCCGCGGCTATGGCGTCGGCGGCCATAAAGCCGATATTGTGACGATGGCCTTCGTATTCGCCGCCCGGATTGCCCAACCCGGCAAACAACCATGCGCCGCTTTCTTTTCTTTTGAAAACCCGGATCATAAAAATTTAACCACCAAGCTCACCAAGAGCACCAAGTAAATTTTCTTCTTGGTGAGCTTGGCGCTCTTGGTGGTTCAAAAACTTTATTGTTACTTGCCTTTTTTCTCTTTGCCATCGGCTTTGGCGGCTTCAGGCTTCTTCTCGCCGCCTTCAGCTTTTTTCTCGCCTTCTGCAGCAGCGCCTTCAGCGCCTTCCGCAGCAGCACCCTCTTCTCCTTCAACCGGAGCGGCAACAGGCGCTTCCTCAACGTACTGACGCGGCTCGTTGATGGAGGCGATGATAAACTCCTCGGCATCGCCGTTGAATTTCGCGCCCGCGGGCAGCTTGATATCAGACAAGCGGATCGTATCGCCCTTGTTGACCGTCAACAGGTCGACATCGATGTGGTCCGGAATTTCCGTCGCCACGCAGGTCAATTCGATATCCCAGTACGAAACGTTCAGAACGCCGCCATCCTTGATGCCGGGACAATTTTCTTCGTTCTTGAACTTGACTGGGATTCCGATCGTCAGCTTCGTTTTCGGCGTCACGCGCAAAAAATCGATGTGCCAGACGAAATCGCTGACCGGGTGGAGCTGGATATCGCGGGCCAGCACCAGGTGCTTGTCATTTCCGACCTCAAGATTGCACAGGCTGGTAAACATGTGGCCTTTTGAATATTCAATATTTACATATTTTGCATTCAGGGCAACCGTAACCGGCGGCTTGCCGTCGCCGTAAATGACCGCAGGGATCTTGTTTTCTCTCCGTAGCGCTCGAGCGACCCCCTTACCGGCTCCCTCGCGCAATTCGCCCGGAAGGGCATAATTTCTTGAAGACATTGCGTTTTCCTTTCATGTTATTAAGTTCTGCCCGCCGACCTCCAGGGGTGTCGGACCGGGACAGGCGATATAAGCCCGAAAACACCGGAAAATTCAAGATTTTTTTGATAAGCCGGCCCGGACTACAGCGCCATTGCCTCGTCGCGGCAGACGGTCTTGTAGGTGTCGGTGAGGGCGGACATAGCCAGAGGCTTGGCGATGATCGGCTCCAGTTCCGGCATCTCCCCGCCCGCGGCGACGGCCAGCATGCGCCCTGCCGCCTTCGCGCAGGCCACCGCCTGATCCACCGGCTGGTTGATATTTATAAGGGACAAAAACTGCCGGCATACGGGCCACAGGCTGAAGATCAGGTCAAACGGCGCACTCACGGGCCCGTCATTGGCGGCAAGCCCGAAACGCCAGTCCGAGCCCGCGGGAATGCCAAGGCGTATGGCTTCCTGCGTCATGACGTGCGCTATGTGATCCAGCTTATCGGGCAGACGCGGCGCGTTGAACAACTCGCACGCATTCTGCGACAGCGCAAGGCAACGTCCCGCCACGGCCGAAAGTCCCGCCACGCTTTCGCCCAGCGACCAGCCCTCATTTCCGATTTTGGTCTCAATCACGACATCGCACAATTCCTGCGCCGCTATTTCATAGGCCAGCGCGCGCGACGAAATCTCTACAAACAGGCGCAGCGTTTCCGAACGCGGCTGCCCCGCATCATCCAAGCGCAGCAAAAGATGATGAATGACAAACACAAGAAGATCGTGAAATTCCCACGCGCAATCCAGCCACTCCTCGAACAGCTTGCGGGCCAGCGTGCGGCCCTGCTCCACCTCCGCATCGATGACCCACCCCGGCGGGAGGGCATCCTGCGACAAGTCGCCGGCATACGGCGCGCATTCAAGAAGCCGCTCAAGCTGGGAAAAAGTGGCCATCAACCCTTCATCCGGATCATCGAACAAAAGAAGAGTTTCTATAAGAACTCCTGACAGCAGGTGAATCATCCGCATGCCGTCGATTTCCTCTCCCGCCAGGGCGGCATGGGACAGCAGGGACTCCTGCATCTGCACCGTGAATCCGGCTTTATCGTTCAGGATCGACATGCCTGACCTTGTGTGGAAAACCTTGGTAGAATTGTTGATAAGTCTGTGGGTAGGTCGGTGAATCACCGTTATCTAAAAGACTAATTCAAAACTTCGTTTTCGTAAATGCCCCAAATCGACTTTCTTTGGACCCATCCCCGAAAACCAGCGGAATCCAGTTTGCACCAGTCTTTATCGCATTTTTCGATGCGGGCGACGACATCCGGCTCCAGCCGGGCAACAAGTCTGGCTTTTTCATCCGGCTTATCCTTCATCAAAACCAACTCGTCGCCCCGTACCAGAGCGGCCCGGGCGCCGGACAGAAGGGTCTGGTGAACCCAGCCTTCTTCCCCCTCCACATCGCGGATTTTTCGCCATGCCTCAAATTCCTGAACGATTTCAACGGGCGCACCGCCACGCCTGTATATCCATTTTATGGGATAGCGCATCGCCGGGCCGGCGCGTACATAGACCCTGTCCGATTTCAGGGAAACAAAGCGCGGCAACGGCAGATCCGTGTCGCGGAAACCCTTCACCGGCTCCTCTGCGAAAGCCGGAAATGAAAGCAACAGCAGTAAACCAAATGCAAGGATACGCTTCATCATACTGGTAAAACTGGACAAATCCTTTGAGCCCGAGCCATTATAACGCGCTCTGTTATGATAACAAAGATGAAAAACAACAAACCTCACATAGCCGTCGCGCCGATGATGGACTGGACGGACAGGCATTGCCGCTATTTCCACCGGCTGCTGTCCCCCCATGCCCATCTGTATGCGGAGATGGTGACGACCGGCGCGCTGCTTCATGGCGACCGCGACCGGTTTTTACGTTTTTCAGAAGAAGAACAGCCCGTCGCCCTGCAACTGGGCGGATCGGACCCGGTTGAACTCGCCGCCTGCGCGAAAATGGGCGAAGCATACGGCTACGATGAAATCAACCTGAACTGCGGCTGCCCGTCCGACCGGGTGCAGAGCGGGCGGTTCGGCGCGTGCCTTATGAAAGAACCGGAAACTGTCGCCGCCTGCGTCGCCGCGATGGCGGATGCCGTATCCGTCCCCGTCACCGTCAAATGCCGGATTGGTATTGATGATAGCGATGATTTTTCTTTTTTAAACAGGTTTATAGAGGAAGTATCTGAAGTTGGATGTAAGAAATTCATCCTTCATGCCCGCAAGGCCTGGCTGAAAGGCCTGTCGCCAAAGGAAAACAGGGAAAAGCCGCCATTGCGCTATGATCTCGCGCAAGAAATT
>JACQIJ010000047.1 GCA_016198545.1 Pseudomonadota bacterium | reverse complement strand
TTCTAAAGGGCATGGGCGAACTTCACCTCGACATCAAGATTGATATCCTGAAGCGCACATATGGCGTCGAAGCCAATATCGGCGCGCCGCAGGTTGCTTATCGCGAAACCATCGGCAAGTCGTATGAGGAAAGTTATACTCACAAGAAGCAGACCGGCGGTTCGGGCCAGTTCGCGAAACTGACGCTGGTGTTCGAACCGGGTGAAAAGGGTTCGGGCTTCGAGTTCATCAATGAAATCGTCGGCGGTGCGATCCCGAAAGAATACATACCTGGCGTTGAAAAAGGCTTGGCGCAGGCGAAGGAAACCGGCGTTATCGCGGGTTTCCCGGTGGTCGACTTCAAGGCGCGTCTGATCGACGGCGCCTACCACGATGTCGATTCTTCGGCGCTGGCGTTCGAAATCGCGACCAAGGCGGCTTTCCGCGAAGGTATCGCGAAGGCGCAGCCGATCCTGCTGGAGCCGGTCATGGAGGTTGAGGTTGTTACGCCGGAAGAATACATGGGCGGCGTCATCGGCGACCTGAATTCCCGCCGGGGCCAGATCAATTCGATGGAAGAGCGCGGCAACGCGAAAGTCGTCACGGCTTTCGTGCCGCTGGCAAATATGTTCGGGTATATCAACAATCTGCGTTCCATGTCGCAGGGTCGGGCGAGCTACTCAATGCAATTCGACCATTACGATCCGGTGCCGAACAACGTCGTTGAAGAAGTAAAAGCGAAGCTGGCCGGTTGAGGTTTTTATTTTTTAGAGAAGAAGGAAAGGTAGAAGACAATGTCACGAGGAAAGTTTGAGCGGACGAAGCCGCACTGCAACATAGGAACGATTGGTCACGTTGACCACGGGAAGACGACGCTGACGGCTGCGATCACGAAGTATTTCTCGAAAGAGTTTCTGGCGTACGACCAGATTGACAAGGCGCCGGAAGAGAAGGCGCGCGGCATTACGATTTCGACGAGCCATGTGGAGTATGAGACGGACAAGCGTCACTACGCGCATGTGGACTGCCCCGGGCACGCCGACTATGTGAAGAACATGATCACGGGCGCGGCGCAGTTGGACGGGGCGATTTTGGTGGTTTCGGCCGCCGACGGCCCGATGCCGCAGACGCGGGAGCACATTCTGCTGGCGCGGCAGGTGGGCGTTCCGGCGATGGTGGTGTTCATGAACAAGGTGGACATGGTCGACGACAAGGAACTGCTGGATCTGGTGGAGATGGAGGTGCGCGAGCTTCTGTCCAAGTACGAATTTCCGGGCGACAAGATTCCGATCATCAAGGGTTCCGCGCTGGCCGCGCTTGAGGGGCGGGATGCGGCAGTCGGGGAGAACGCGATCCGCGAACTGATGAAGGCGGTGGACGAGTTCATCCCGCAACCCGACCGTCCGAAGGACAAGCCGTTCCTGATGCCCGTGGAAGACGTGTTTTCCATTTCGGGCCGGGGCACGGTCGTCACGGGCCGGGTCGAGCAGGGCATCGTCAAGGTCGGCGAGGAGATTGAGATCGTGGGCATCAAGGCGACGCAGAAGACGATCGTGACGGGCGTGGAGATGTTCCGGAAGCTGCTGGATCAGGGCGAGGCGGGCGACAATATCGGCGCGCTGCTGCGCGGGACGAAGCGCGAGGACGTGGAGCGCGGTCAGGTTCTGTGCAAGCCGGGCTCGATCACGCCGCACACGGAGTTCGAGGCGGAGGCCTATATCCTGTCCAAGGACGAGGGTGGACGCCACACGCCGTTTTTCACGAGCTACCGCCCGCAGTTTTACTTCCGCACGACGGATGTGACGGGGGAGTGCACGCTGCCGGCGGGCGTTGAGATGGTGATGCCGGGCGACAACGCGAAACTGACGGTCAAGCTGATCGCCCCGATCGCGATGAACGAAGGCCTGCGCTTCGCCATCCGCGAAGGCGGCAGAACCGTCGGCGCAGGCGTCGTAAGCAAGATTTTGAAGTGAGGAAGGAAAAAGGGTAATGGCAATGGATACGCAAAGCATTCGCATACGCCTGAAAGCATTTGATCACAGGATCCTGGATCAATCGACGGCGGAAATCGTCAGCACCGCAAAACGTACGGGCGCGCGCGTGCGCGGGCCTATTCCTTTGCCGACACGCGTCGAGCCTTTCTCTGTTCTGCGTTCGCCGCACGTCGACAAAAAATCGATGGAGCAGTTTGAGGTGCGTACGCATAAGAGGCTTATGGATATTGAAGAACCGACGCCGCAGACAATCGATGCTTTGATGAAACTGGACTTGCCGGCAGGGGTTGATGTTGAAATCAAGCTGATGGATCAGGCTGCTGCCGCCTAGGCGGAGACAGTGAAATAAAAGACAGGAATATTTTAAAGCCGAGGTGAAGAGAAAATGAGAACCGGATTGATAGCGCGGAAGGAAGGTATGACGCAGGCGTTCGATGAAAGCGGGCGCCGTGTGCCGGTGACTGTCCTGAAACTTGATGAATGTCAGGTCGTGGCTGTGCGCAGTCAGGAAAAGGACGGTTATGTCGCCGTTCAGCTGGGCGCCGGGAAGGCCAAGACCAAACGCGTCAGCAAGCAGATGCGCGGCCATTTCGCTAAATCGAAAGTCGAGCCGAAGAAAAAACTGGCTGAATTCCGCGTCAGTCCTGAAAACGTGCTGCCTGTCGGGGCTGAGCTGGGTGTGAACCACTTTGTCGCTGGGCAGTTTGTCGATATCGTCGGCGTCACAAAGGGCAAGGGCTTTGCCGGCGGCATGAAACGCTGGAACTTCGGCGGCCTGCGCGCGACGCACGGCGTTTCCGTGTCGCATCGTTCGCACGGTTCCACCGGTCAGCGTCAGGACCCCGGCAAGGTTTTCAAGAACAAGAAGATGGCCGGCCATTTGGGCGATGAGCGTGTTACGACGCAAAACCTGAAAGTATTCAGCGTCGATACGGAGGACGGTCTCATATTGGTTTGCGGCGCGGTTCCGGGCGCGGCAGGAAGCTGGGTTCTTGTATCTGATGCTGTGAAGAAAGAATTCCCGAAAGATGCGCCGAAACCGGCGGGCCTGAAGGGCGATGCGAAATCCGCCGCCGTTGAGGCAAAGCAGGAGGAAGCAAAGGTTGAAGAAGCCAAGGCCGAAGAGCAGCCGAAGGCGGAAGAGAAAAAGGACTGAGCCATGAAAGTTGCGGTCAAAACACTTGAAAACAAAGATGCGGGTCAACTTGATCTGGATGACGCCATCTTCGGCGTCGAAGTGAAGAACGATGTTTTGCATCGTGTTGTGCACTGGCAGTTGAACAAGCGCCGGGCGGGAACGCACAAGACGAAAGATGTCTCGGAAGTCGCCGGCACGGGCAAAAAGCCTCATGCGCAGAAGGGCACGGGTCAGGCGCGGGCAGGCCAGAAACGCCGTCCGCAGACGGTTGGCGGCGGCCGCGTTTTCGGTCCCACACCCCGCAGCCATGCGACGAATCTGCCGAAGAAATTGCGCGCTCTGGGCCTGAAAATGGCTTTATCGGCAAAGGCGAAAGACAAAAAGCTGATTATCATCGACGAAGCGAAGCCGAAGACTCACAAGACGAAACCGATGGCCGCCGCTCTGAAGAAAATGGGTTGTGAATCGGCCCTGATTGTCGGCGGAAAGGAAGTCGATGCGAACTTTGCCCGCGCGACATCGAATCTGCAGGGCTTTGATGTCCTGCCTAGCACGGGCGCGAACGTTTACGATATTTTGCGCCGCGATATGCTGGTTTTGACAAAAGATGCTGTCACGGAATTGACGGAAAGGCTGAAAGGGTAACGGCAATGGTTGCGAAGAAAAAAGAAAAACTGGAAGCCGCGCCGTGGATGTACGATATCATTTCCCGGCCGGTAGTGACGGAAAAATCGACGCTTGGTTCGCAATACGGGCAGGTAACGTTCAGCGTGCCCATGACGGCAACCAAACCGCAGATAAAGACGGCAGTGGAAACGCTTTTCAATGTCAAGGTAAAGCGCATCAATACGTTGGTCTCCAAAGGGAAAACCAAGTTTTTCCGCGGCGGATTCGGTATGCGCAGCGATGCAAAAAAAGCGATCATTACGCTGGAGCAGGGACAGACCATCGATGTGGGTACGGGACTTTAAGACAAGAAGCTGAAGGATTAAGACAATGGCACTCAAAACATTCAGACCGATGACGCCAGGCACAAGACAGCTGATCCTTACGGATCGCAGCGATTTGTGGAAGGGCGGACCGGAAAAGACCTTGACAGAAGGCAAAAAGGGCACGGGCGGTCGCAATAACCAGGGCCGCGTTACCTCGCGCTTCCGCGGAGGCGGCCACAAAAAGCGTTACCGCTTGATCGACTGGCGGCGCGACAAGTTCGATGTTGAAGGAAAAGTGGAGCGTCTGGAATACGATCCGAATCGTACGGCCCACATTGCGCTCGTAAAGTACAAGGATGGCGATCTGCGTTATATTATTGCGCCCCAACGTCTGAAAAAAGGAGACAAGGTTGTCTCCGGAGAAAAGGCAGATGTGAAGCCGGGTAATGCTATGAAGCTGAAAAGCATTCCGGTCGGCACGATTGTCCATAATATAGAGCTAAAAGCCGGTAAGGGTGGCCAGTTGTGCCGTTCCGCCGGGACTTATGGCCAGCTCGTTGGCCGTGATCAGGGCTTTGCTCAGATTAAACTTGCTTCCGGCGAGCTGCGCATGGTTTCGCAGGAATGCATGGCGACGGTGGGCGCGGTGTCGAATCCCGATCACATGAACCAGAGCATCGGTAAAGCCGGTCGTAAACGCTGGATGGGCAAGAAGCCTCACAACCGCGGCGTCGCGATGAACCCTGTTGACCACCCGCTGGGCGGCGGCGAAGGCCGTACGTCGGGCGGCCGCCACCCCGTATCGCCGTGGGGGCAGCCGGCCAAAGGTGGCAAAACACGCAAGAACAAGCGGACGGACAGATACATTATCCGCAGGAGGAAGAAATAATGGCACGTAGCGTATGGAAAGGCCCGTTTGTCGACCGGCACCTTCTGAAGAAGGTAGAGACGGTGCGCACGAGCGGAAAGAAAGAAATTATCAAAACATGGTCGCGCCGGTCTGTCATTTTGCCCCAGATGGTTGGCTTGACATTCGGCGTTCACAACGGCCGCAAGTTCATCCCGGTGCTGGTAACGGACCAGATGATTGGTCACAGGCTGGGCGAGTTCGCTCCGACGCGTATCTTTGTTGCGCACTCGACTGCTGACAAGAAGGCGGCTGAGACGGCAGGCGGCGCAGCTCCGGCAGCTCCGGCGGCGGCCTCGGCGGCAGGAAAATAATTGATTTAATGAGGTAAATTATGGGACAGAGCGCAAATAAAAGACGGATGAATGATAGCGAAGCGCTGGCTTCGGCGCGGTATATCCGCACCAGTCCGCGCAAGCTGAATTTGGTCGCGCAGATGATTCGCGGGAAAAAGGCGGGCCGGGCTTTAACCGATCTGGAATTCTGCCCGCGCCGCGTTGCCAATGAGGTGCGCAAGGTTCTGCAGGCGGCGATAGCCAATGCGGAAAATAATCATGGGTTGGATGTTGATCGTCTTTATGTGGCGGAAGCGACTGTCGGAAAGACGATGAAGATGCGTCGCTTTCATGCGCGGGCGCGCGGGCGCGCGGCGCCGGTGGAGAAGTTTTTCAGTAACCTGACCGTCGTTGTGCGGGAGAGGGAAGAGAAGGCTCAGTAAGGGATCAAAGGAAACCAAGGAAAAAGCTATGGGACAAAAAGTTAATCCAATCGGGCTTCGCGTCGGCATCAACCGGACATGGGATTCGCGCTGGTTTTCGGACCGGCAATATGCGGACAAGCTGGTGGCGGATCTGCGGTTGCGAGAGTACGTCAAGGACCGTTTGAAAGCTGCCGGCATCAGCAAGGTAGTGATCGAGCGCGCCGCGCAGAATACGACCGTGACTGTTTATACGGCTCGTCCCGGTCTTATTATCGGAAAAAAAGGCGCGGACATTGAAAAGCTGCGCCGCGATTTGTCCCAACGGGCGGGCAGCGACGTATCCCTGAATATCGTCGAGATCCGAAAGCCGGAAGCTGACGCGCAATTGGCAGCCGAAGGCATAGCGCAGCAGCTGGAGCGCCGTGTCTCTTTCCGCCGCGCGATGAAGCGCGCCGTGCAGTCGGCGCTGCGTCTGGGTGCCAAAGGAATTCGCGTCAACGTGTCGGGACGTTTGGGCGGAAACGATATCGCCCGTATGGAGTGGTATCGAGAAGGCCGCGTTCCGCTTCATACGCTGCGTGCGGATCTTGATTACGGTTTTGCTGAAGCGCTGACGACCTACGGGATCATTGGCGTGAAGGTCTGGATTTATAAAGGAGATGTTCTGGAACATGACCCCATGGCGCGCGACAAGCGTTTGTCCGATGGTCATGGCGGAGCGCCGCGCAGCTAACAGCATGTAAGTTTGAGAGAGAAGAGCAATGTTACAACCAAAGAAAACAAAGTACAGAAAACAGCATAAAGGTCGCGTCAAAGGCAATGCCAAAGGTGGCACGACGCTTGCGTTTGGCGCGTACGGTCTGAAGGCGCAGGCGCCTTTCCGGGTTACTGCCCGTCAGATAGAGGCCGCCCGCCGGGTCATTTCACGCGAGATGAAACGCCAGGGCAATATGTGGATCCGCATTTTTCCCGATGTTCCGGTGTCCAAAAAGCCGCTGGAGGTAAGGATGGGTTCGGGCAAAGGATCGCCGGAATACTGGGTATGCCGCATAAGGCCGGGTCGGATCATGTTTGAGGTTGATGGCGTTCCAGAAGCGGTTGCGCGTCAGGCGCTGGAACTGGCGGCGAACAAGCTGCCGATGAAAACGAAGTTTATACGCCGCGTGTAATTGCAGCGGATATATAAAGGAGCGATAGTGATGGCAAAGAAGAAAGTCGAAGACTTGAAAGGCAAAACGCCGGACGAACTGGCGAAAATGCTGGAGGATTTGAAAAAGCAGCAGTTTAACCTGCGTTTTCAGAAATCTCAGGGCCAACTGGAGAATACGGCACAAATTCGTTCCGTCCGCCGCGAGATTGCCCGCGTCAAGACATCAATGTGCAATAAGTGCGGCGCTATCGAGAGCAAGGAAATGCCGAAAGTGAAAAAAGCAGCCAGGAAAAAAGCGGCTGCGTAATTCTAGAGGATTGAGGATATAGGAGAAAAACATGCCACGTCGCGTATTGGAAGGTGTCGTAGTTGGTGATCGGATGGACAAGACCGTAACGGTCCTTGTCGAGCGTCACACCATGCACCCGGTTTATAAGAAATTCATGAAAAAATCGGCGAAATATGCCGCGCACGATGAAAACAACAGTTTCAAAAATGGCGACCGCGTGCATATCGAGGAATGCCGTCCGATTTCCAAGCGTAAAAGCTGGCGCGTGATTACGGCTCCTGGGCCTGATGCCGGCCGCCCTGTCCGCGTTAAGGAAGAAGGCGGCGCGGAAGGGAGCATGAAACGGGGCCAGAAGAAGAAAAAGGTCGCCGTATCAAAAACGCAGGACGCGGCAGGCGGGCTGTCATCCCGGAAGCCGGCTGCGAAGAAGGTAGCGGCTACCAAGACGAAAAAGGATCAATAGCCATGATACAGATGCAGTCAAATCTTGATGTAGCGGATAACAGCGGCGCACGGCGCGTTCAGTGCGTGAAAGTCTTAGGTGGATCCAAGCGCCGCACCGCGAATATCGGCGATATCATTGTGGTATCCGTAAAAGATGCCATTCCGCGCGGTCGCGTAAAAAAAGGAGATGTTTTGAAAGCGGTTATCGTCCGTTCAAAGCATGGCCTGAAGCGCGGCAACGGCGAACAGATCCGTTTCGACAGCAATGCCGCCGTGTTGATTAACGCGCAGGGCGAACCTGTAGGAACGCGTATATTCGGACCCGTTACGCGCGAGCTGCGCGGCAAGGGGTACATGAAGATTATATCGCTTGCATCAGAGGTGCTGTGATGAAGAAAACAGTAAAGATGAAAATTAAAAAAGGCGACAAGGTGGTCGTGATATCGGGAAGCCAAAAAGGGGTAACCGGCGAGGTAACGCGGGTTATTCCGGCGTCGGGCCGCGTAGTCGTGCAAGGCGTGAATGTAGCCAAGCGCCATCGCAAGCCCTCGCAGGTATCAGCGGGCGGCATTGAGAAAGTGGAGCTGCCGATTCATATCTCGAATGTGGCTTTGTCCGATCCGAAGTCTGGAAAGCCGAGCCGCATCGGCTACAAAGCCTTGAAGGACGGTAAGAAAGTCCGCATATCCAGAAAATCAGGCGAAACGGTTGAATAAGGAAGATGAGCCATGAAACCTCGTTTTAAAGAAAGATATGAAACAAAAATCAAGCCGGCGCTGAAACAGAAATACGGCTATAAGAACGATTTGCAAATTCCGCGCTTGAAGCAAATCGTCCTGAATATGGGTGTCGGGGAAGCAACCGTAAACCGCGCCCATATGGATGCGGCCGTCAAGGATATGACCATGATTGCCGGCCAGAAAGCCGTTGTAACGCGCGCCCGCAAATCAAATGCGTCCTTCAAGGTGCGCGATGGCATGGCTATCGGCACGAAAGTGACTTTGCGCGGCGATCGTATGTATGAATTTCTCGACCGCCTTGTAACCATTGCTTTGCCTCGTGTCCGCGATTTTCGGGGGATCAATGGCCGCAGTTTTGATGGCCGGGGGAACTATGCGATGGGCATAAAGGAGCATATTGTATTCCCGGAGATCAGCTACGATAAAGTCGATAATATCCGGGGCCTCGATATCGTAATTTGCACTACGGCAAAATCGAACGACGAGGCGAAAGAATTGCTGCGCGGCTTCGATATGCCGTTCAGGAACTGATTTTAGAGAGAAAGAAGGAAAACAGACAATGGCAAAGACGTGCTCAGTTGAACGCAACAAAAAGCGCCGCCGGATGGCAAAGAAGCATGCCGGCAAGCGCGCAAAGTTGAAGGCAGTCATACACAATAAAAGTTTGTCGATGGAAGATCGCTTCCATGCCGTTTTAAAACTGGCGGAGATGCCGCGCAATTCTGCGAAAAACCGCATACGCAACCGTTGTGAACTTACGGGGCGCTCGCGCGGCCACTTCCGGAAGTTCAGATTGTGCCGCAATATGCTGCGTGAACTGGCTTCGCGCGGCGAATTGCCCGGCGTAACGAAATCGAGCTGGTAGTAAGAAAGGGATCAGGAGGAATAAAGACCATGACTATGAGCGATCCTATATCAGATATGCTGGCCCGCATCAGAAATGCGCAAAGAGCAGGCCATGCGACCGTAGAGGTTCCCGTTTCGGGGCATAAAGGCGCAATTTTGGATGTTCTGTATCGCGAGGGCTATTTGCGCGGATTCAAAAAGGATGGCCTGATTTATAAGGTTGAGTTGAAGTATGAGAATGGAAAACCGATGATCCATGAGGTTCATCGCATTTCGCGGCCGGGTCGTCGCGTATATAGCGCGAAAAGCGATTTACCGCGTTTTTACAACGGCCTTGGTATTGCGATTATTTCCACGTCACGCGGCGTGATGTCCGATCATGAAGCCAGAAACCAGAATATAGGCGGCGAGATTTTGTGCCAGGTGTTCTAGAGAGTTAAAGGTTGTTGAGAAGAGGATAAAAGCTATGTCCAGGATTGCAAGAAACCCGGTTCCAGTGCCCGATGGCGTGACTGTCGAACTGAAAGGTCAGGATGTGAAGGTCAAGGGGCCAAAGGGCGAATTGGCTCTGCGCGCACATGACAGCGTTTCCTTGGCTTTGGAAGACAATCCGGAAAAGCCTGGAAAAAAACAGATAAAAATCGTGAAAAAAGGCGATAATGCCGGTTTCCACGCGCATTGGGGCACGACCTGGAGCAATGTCCGCAATATGATCAAGGGCGTTCACGAGGCGTACTCCAAGACTCTGGAGATTCACGGCGTCGGTCTGCGCGCCAATATGCAGGGCAGCAATCTGGTCATGCAACTGGGGTTCAGCCACGATGTGACATATCCCGTGCCGCCAGGCATAAAAATTGCGGTGGACAAACAAACCGTGATTACGGTTACAGGCGTGGATAAGGAGAAGGTAGGTCAGGTGGCAGCGGAAATTCGCGCACACAGGCCGCCGGAGCCGTATAAGGCAAAGGGCGTTCGCTACCAAGGCGAATATATCCTGCGCAAGGAAGGCAAGAAGAAATAATCAGAAGGTCGTGAATTAGAAAAAGGTAAAGAACTATGGCACAGAAGTTAAAAGCAAGGGACCGCCGCACGTTCCGCACTCGGAACAAGCTGAGGCGCGTCAACATTCAGGCTAATCCAAACCGCGATGTTCGTCCGCGCCTGGCCGTGCATCGCACGAATAAACAGATATATGCCCAGGTTATAGATGATATTAAGGGCGTAACGCTGGTTGCCGCTTCGTCTACGGATAAGGAATTGAAACTGAAAAACGGCAGTGACTGCGAGGCAGCGTCAAAGGTAGGAAAGCTTATTGGCGAACGCGCCACGAAGGCGGGCGTGAAAAAAGTTCAGTTCGATCGCGGCAGTTATCTGTATCACGGCAGGGTCAAGGCCGTGGCGGACGGCGCGCGCGAAGGCGGTCTTGAGTTTTAGGGAAGAAGAAAGGTACGGAAGATAATGGCTCGTGCAGAAAAACGTGAACGCGAAGAAAGCGAATTTGTAGAAAAGCTGGTCAGCATCAACCGCGTTTCAAAAACGGTTAAAGGCGGCAAACGTTTCGGTTTTGCCGCGTTGATGGTTGTCGGTGACGGAAAAGGCCGCGTCGGGTTCGGAACGGGCAAGGCCCGTGAAGTGCCGGAGGCTGTGCAAAAAGCCACGGCCGATGCCCGCCGTCATATGATACGCGTGCCTTTGCGCGAAGCGCGCACGATACATCATGATACGTTCGGCCGCTGCGGCGCGGGCAGAGTTTTTCTGCGCTCTGCCGCTCCGGGTACCGGGATTATCGCGGGCGGTCCTCTGCGCGCGATTTTTGAAGCTCTCGGGATTCAGGATGTCGTTGCCAAGGCAATAGGGTCGAACAATCC
>JACQIJ010000028.1 GCA_016198545.1 Pseudomonadota bacterium | reverse complement strand
TTCTCCGTCGTCGCGCCGATCAGCGTAATCGTGCCGTCTTCGACGACAGGTAGAAATGCATCCTGCTGCGATTTGTTGAAGCGGTGGATTTCATCGACGAACAAAAGCGTGCCTTTGCCGTTGCTGCGGCGCAGGCGCGCTGTTTCAAAAACTTTTTTGAGATCGGCGACGCCTGAAAAAATAGCGGATATCTGATCGAATGCCAGATCCGTATGACCCGCCAGAATGCGCGCCAGCGTCGTCTTGCCGCACCCCGGCGGGCCCCATAGAATCATGGAAGACAGCCTGCCCGATTCCGTCATACGCCGGATGGGGCCATCGGGCCCCGTCAGGTGTTCCTGCCCCGCGATTTCAGACAGCACGCGCGGCCGCAGGCGGTCGGGAAGCGGCCTGCCGCCGCTCTCTTCTTCAGCCGTATATTCCCTTGAAAACAGATCGGACATGTAAACTGTCACCAACTTCCTGAGACGCCATAGATATAGGCCGGATTCATCGTTAAAGGTACGGTAAATGGCTGCGGAAAAACAGGCATTTCGCCTTTCTTTGCATAATATATCTTCTGTGTTATACTCCTCCCGATGGAGAAAGAAGTCATGCAAAACAATGCAAGACCAGCCGCCCTTTTCAGGAAAAAGGCGCAGGCCACCGCGGCGCCCAACCTGCCGCCGCCGGGCAAATCCCTGTCGTTAAACGTTTTTACGCCGGCAAGCGAAGGCGCAGGCTTCCCGATCACACGCACGGATTACCGGACCGTATCCTACTTTACGGAGGCAACATGGAAGAGAAATCCTGAAACAGGCGCTTACCGCGCTGAGGATAATTTTCTTACGGAGGACATCGATGCTGAAATGGAATTCACGCCGCGGGCAGGCGCAAAGGATGTATCCGGCGTAGAAAGTTTGCCCAAAGAGAAAAAATCAACGCTGATTTTCCAAGATAATGGTGAAATCCTTCTGACATGGCTGAAAATCGACGCCGTAAAGGAGATTCTGGAAGAAAAGCAAAAAGAGGCTCTTCTGACGATAGAAAAAATGGCTCGTTCAGTCGGAGACTCCGCAGCAAAAATCATGGCCTCCGATATTATTACGAAGCCCTTCATGTTTCCCGCCGTCAGCAAGGAGTATCCGGAAAAAGAAATAAAAGTGATCTTGCGCAATTTCAACGACTTTGCATCCATCATCGAAATCGCATGGCATAAAAATGAAGACGGAACATGCAGCCCCAAAATAAATTATGATCCGGATATGCGGATGGACATGAAATTCCACCCTTCGCCCGGGCAAAGCGGCGCTGCGGATCTTCCGTCTACTTTCATAAGATTGCGCAATGGAGATTCATTCCTGTGCCGGGCTGAAAAACAGGATTTTGAGACTGCGATTGATTTATGCCATTCGGAATGCGCCGCTACGCTTGCGGTTTTCCTGCGTAATATCGGCTATGGCGAACATCACGGCCTGCAGCCTAAACCGCAGGAAGCCCCGCAGCCGTCATCTTACGCGCGAACCTGTGAACTGGACGATATATAATCCACCTACCGTATAACAATCTGCCGCTTGCGGCCATCGTTCGAAATAACCAGTTGCCAAGCCGCCGCAGGACGTTTCAGGGTTTTCTGTAGTTCCTTTACGTTCATCACGGCTTCACCGTTGACGCTGATAATCACTTCGCCGGGCGCGACAATGCGCGCCGCCGCGCTTTGCACGCCAACCTTCGTTACGGCGACACCCTCTTCCTCCCGGAAGCCCAGCTCCACAGAAACCGCAGGGTTTATATTCGATACCGTCGCGCCCGCGAAAGGATGATTTCCGGATAAAAGAGTTTCATCCCGCGGCGGATTATCCGGCGGCGCGGCCGCTGCGACGTTTATGGTGCTGACGTTGCCATCGCGCATAATTTCAAAATCGGCGGATGCGCCGATAGGTACGGTCGCAATGCGGAATTTCATCTCCGCAGCCTCGCGCACCGGCTTGCCATTGACCGCCGTGACGACATCGCCCGCCTGCGCGCCAGCCTTTTTCAGGGGACTGTCGGAATGAAGCTTCGCTATCAAAACGCCATGAGGCGCATCAAACCCCAGACTATCCGCTATATCCGCGGAAACATCCTGCGCAGTAACGCCCAGCCAGGCGCGCACTATCCCTCGGTTTCCAACCTGCCCGGCCTTTTCCGCCGCGATAACGGTTGCCACCATTTCCGAAGGAATCGCGAAGCCAATCCCCAGAGATCCGCCGTCCCGCGAATATATGGCGGAGTTTATGCCAACCACGCTGCCGTCCATGGCAACCAGCGCGCCGCCAGAATTGCCGGGATTGATTGCCGCGTCCGTCTGTATAAAAAAATTGAAATCGTTGATATTCAAGGACGAGCGCGCCAGAGCGCTGATGATACCGCTTGTCACGGTCTGGCCAACGCCGAAGGGATTTCCGATAGCCAGCACCAGATCGCCAACTTCCAGTTTTTCGCTGGGCTCAAGATTGACGAAGGGGAGTTTCTCGCCCTGCGCATCAATGCGCAGCAATGCCAGGTCCGACGGCGCATCGACCAGAGTCTTTTTAGCAGGAAATTCCCGGCCATCATTCATGACAACCGTTATTTCCTCGGCATTGCGTACCACATGCGCATTTGTGACAATGAGCCCTTCTGAATCAACGATGACCCCCGATCCCAGCGCGTCCTCAATTCTTTTACGCGTCAGGCCCCCGCCAAAGCCGAAAGCCTGCCCGAAGAGCTGATCGAACAGCGGGTCACCCATGAAAGGACTGACGCGCTGCGTCACTGTGCGCCTGGTTGAAACGCTGACCACCGCCGGCGTAACTTCGCGCACAAGCGGAGCAAACGACATCTGTATTTGCTCGCGGCTGGCAGGCGCGGCACGATCCTGTGCCTGCGCACAAAGCGGAACAACAAACAGGAAAGCCGCAAGGAAAACTAAAACACCCCTCATGGCATATATCTATGCCTGTCCGCCTTCCATCTCAAGACGGTCATCATGATTAGTGTTATGTATATATTAACAGTCGGGGCCTGGAACGACGGGAACGCTACGGCGGCCCAAGATCTTCTGCGTTTCCTGCGGCGTACGCTTGATGCCGTCCGGCACATCAATGGAGTTCAATATCCCGTTCCTGCCAATAAATATATCGACGGGCGGCGGAACAGAACACCATTTCGTCCGTACCTGCCCGGCATAGGATCCCGTGCCTGAAATACATGCTATATCGTGGTTTGCCAGCTCCGGAGCGCAGCCCGACTTCAAGGGCTTGTCTATGGAGGAGCAGGTCATGCCGTAAAAATCTGTCGGCCAATGTTTGACATCCGGCATATTATTAAGATATTCCACCGTTCCGTCATTTGCGAACCTGAAAAATTCAGCCGACAAACCGATGCCCTTGATAAGACCTGCGCTGTACTCGCCGCAGGTAAGCGTAACAATCTGATTGCGCCGCGCAGGGTCACGCTTGACATTTACAACGCTGCCCAGCGTTATGCCGGCCGTACCGCCTATGGAACGGCCGGGCTCGATAATAATCGTGCCTTCCCGTAAAAAACCCTCTCCAAAATGCTGCCCGATCTTTTCCTTTATACGACCGGCATAGGCTTCGGGAGGCAAAATATCAGGCGTATTGCGGGCCGGAAAACCGCCGCCGATATCAAGCGTAGCGAGATATATTCCCTCCCGGGCCATATCCCTGAATATTCTTCCCGCAATCTCTATCGGCGCATCCCATGCGGCGGGATCCGTTTCCTGCGTCCCCACATGAAATGCAAGGCCAGCGGGAACCATTCCGCGGCTCTTCACCATCCGGATCAGTTCTTTTGCCATCTCTTCATCGGCGCCAAAACGCTCATCGAAGGTGCGCGCTTCCTTGAAACCTTCCTCCGGCGTACGCGTAGCGATCCTGACAAGAACCTGTACGGGCTCATCAGTGATTTTTGCGCCATATGCGGATATTTTCTCGATATCCGCCTTGCTGTCCGTCACGAATCTTGTAATGCCGGCCATCACGGCTGACTGAATGGAGCGGCCTGTCTTCGCGGGGTGCGTAAAAAGCATGTTTGCAGGATTGATATTTTCCCTCTGGCAAATTCCCAGTTCGCCCTCGCCGGAAATTTCAAAAGAAGATCCTTCCTCCTTCAGCAATTCCATCACGCCGATATCAGTCAGGGCTTTGACAGCCGCATGTATGGCTGCATAATCAAAGGCACGTTTTAGATCGCGGTAGTTCTGGCGCACTTTTTCAAAATTGACGATCCGGAAATCCACGCCGTGGGCGACCTGTTCAATCAGGCGGTCAGCGCTTAAAAGGCCGTCGGGATCATAATCGCTGATAATGCTGTGAATCATGTGAGGCTCCTCCAAAAAATGTGCAGAAACGCACCCTATCAAATTTTTAAAAAATATGTCAATATAAATCAGCGTGTGAGAAGTCCGGTCAGCCACCGGCGCGCGGGACGTTCCAGTCCATAATGAAGAATCGCGGCCATAAAAAGCGTGACGACAATCACGACAATTACGAGAACAGGAAATATGTCTGCAAATTTTTCATGCGGAAGCATGTTCCACGCACCCCACAATATAATTGTCATAATTATATAATGAGCCATATAGATAG
>JACQIJ010000026.1 GCA_016198545.1 Pseudomonadota bacterium | reverse complement strand
GGAGGAGCTGGAAAAATCGGCTCCGGAATCCGCCGAAAAGATACGCAGCCTGATGTTCACGTTCGAAGACCTGCTGAAACTCGATCCGTCCGCAATCCAGACGGTCATCCGCGCCGCCGACAAGGACAAGCTGCCGATCGCCCTGAAGGGCGCGACGGAGACGCTGCGCGACCTTTTCTTCTCCAATATGTCCGAACGCGCTGCGAAGATTATGAAGGAAGATATGGCGGCCATGGGGCCGGTGCGCCTCAAGGATGTGGAAGAGGCGCAACAATACGTCGTCAATGTAACGAAGGACCTGGAGGGCAGGGGCGAAATCGTCATTGCCACGGGCGACGGAGAGGACGAGCTTATCTACTAACGGCTCGCGCAGGGAGATATGGCCGAACAGGATGCATTGCCAAAAGCGCGCAGGTTTTTTTTCGATCAGAACAATTTCAACGATGATTTTGTTCCCGAGCCGGAAGTCCCGCCGCCGCCGGTTTTCAGCGAGCAGGAACTTGAGGCAGCGCGCAAAGAATCCTACCGGCAGGGGAAAGACAATGGGCTTGCCGAGGCGGCAGCCAGCCGGGAAAAGAAAGTTGCCGATCTTTTGCAGAAAGTGACGCAGAATTTTTCAACCCTGTTTGCCGCCGAACAGGCGCGCGCCGCCCAGTACGAGGCTGAGGCTCTCTATCTTGCGCGCACGATTTTCAGCAAATTGTTTCCGGCGCTGAATGAAAAACACGGGCTGGAGGAGGTGCAGCAGGCGCTGTCTTTGATTTTGGAAAATCAAAGATCCCAGGCTGAAATCATTATTGATGTCCCCCCGGATTATGTTGAACCGATACAAAGGTTGCTTGACCAGGCTGCGCTGGCGGGTAACGTTGCCGGGGTTTGCCGCGTGAAGGAAGACAAGGCGTTACGGCACGGCGACTGCCGGATGCGATGGCATGATGGCGGCGCCGGCAGGGATACGGCAGCGCTTGCCGCCGAAATCGAGAGAATTATCAAACATATACTTGCTGATCGGCCATGCCTGCGGGATAATGAAAGCGAAGGTACGAGTTTTGCGGGCAGCAGTTCTGCGGGACAAGAGGAGAGCAGGGAATGACGGATAATCCAACGGGATCAGGGGGCGAGTTCTCTCCCAAAGACATGAATCTTGCTGAAATGGATGATACGCCGGGCGCGGCTGAAAGCGAAGGCAAGGAGTTTCCGATCGGAGAACCTATGGCCGGCGATGTCACGGCCATATACGATATTCCCGTACAGATATCGGCCGTTCTGGGGCGTTCGACAATGCAGGTCAGCCAGCTCCTGAAACTGGGCCGGGGCGCCGTTGTCGAACTGGACCGTAAAGTGGGCGAGGCAATCGATATATACGTCAATAACCGCCTCGTTGCGCGCGGCGAGGTCGTGGTTGTCGAGGACAAGCTGGGCGTGACCATGACGGAAATTGTCAAGTCGGATCGCAGCTAGGGATCCGCGGGCGTTGGCTGTCGCGTAAATCAGGAAAACGAAAGTCATGAGCACGGATGCAGCACAGACGGATCAATTGCAGGCCGGCCCTGTGGAAATACGGGTTGCGGCTCCGCGCATGGTCCCGGATTTTATAACGATTTTGGGTCTTGTTTTCGCGCTGGGTTTGATTGTCGCAGCGATCGCGATGGGCAGCAGCAATGCCAACTTTCTGAACGCCCCGTCATTCCTGATCGTTGTTTTGGGTACGATGGCCGCGACCAGCGTTTCCTATGCGTGGTCGGAACTGAAGCATGTGCCTGGGATCATCGGAAACGCCATCCTGCGCCGTGTGACGAAGCCGTCGGTTATGGCCCGCACGCTGATGGATATAGCCGTTCTGGCGCGCAAGAAAGGCGTGCTGGCTCTGGCGCCGTTGGAAGAGGAGGTGTCAAAGGATTCTTTCCTCGGCCGCGCCGTGCAGCTGGTGACGGACGGTTTTTCCGGCGAAGATATCGAACGCGTTCTGGGGCAGGAAGTCGACTCCCTTGCCGAACGCCACCGGCGCGCCGCCAGTATCATGCGCCGCGCTTCTGAGATTGCGCCCGCAATGGGGCTTATCGGAACGCTCGTCGGTCTCGTGCAGATGCTGGCGCAGCTCGACGACCCGTCCGCCATCGGGCCGGCGATGGCGGTGGCTCTTCTGACGACCTTCTACGGCGCGATCATGGGAACGGTGATCCTTGCTCCTTTGGCGGCGAAGCTGGAGCGCAATTCGAACGACGAAGCCATGATAAAGACCCTCATCATGACGGCGGCCTCGGCTATGGCGCGGCAGGAAAATCCCCGCCGGCTTGAACTGATTTTAAACAGCGAACTGCCGCCCGAAGAACGGATCGTTTACTTCGAATAGTGCAGCTTCCATAAACTTGCATAAAACCGCAATCCGCCCTATGTTCCCTTTTTTAAAGGGAACAGGAGGGGGGAAGATGTCGTTTATCAAACGCGCCGCTTTTCCGGTCGTAGCCGGGCTGGTTTTATCGTTGCAATTCATGGCGGTCGCCGGCGTACAGGCGCAGCAGCCGGAAGAGTTGTCCGTGAAAGATTTTCCAGGTCTTGCTGCGCCGCCTGTTTGTGTGGACGATCGGGGCATGGAAGTGACGTACAAATTCACCACGGGGGAGGGGTTGCGCGGACGCGTGGTCAATTTTGCGGCTGCCATGCGCGATCCGGAAGTAACAGGCAAACCTTTCATCCTTCTCGATGCTCCGCTGCTCGCGATGATGACACCGCAGTTTCAGAATCTGAATTATTACCATGAATGCGCACACCATGAGCTGGGTCATCTGAACAAATTGCCGAAAGAGTACAGCAAGGCGGAAAAACGCGCCATCGAAGGCGAGGCTGATTGTCAGGCCGCAAAGAAACTGGGCGCGGAAATCGGATATCGCCGGGAAGATATGAATATCCTGTACAGAAACCTGACCTCCATATGGCAGCAGGAAGGCAGGTCGTATGATCATGCCCGGGCCCGCATCGGCGGCATCGACAGCTGCTACCGTTCTGCGCCGCATCCGTAATTCTAGGGAAAATGGTGGCTGGGGGGAGGATTGAACTCCCGGCCAAGGGATTATGATTCCCCTGCTCTACCGCTGAGCTACCCAGCCATCCGGAAAAGACGCCGTTTTATCGCCCGAACGAGCCCGTTTGTCAAGCATTCACGGCACGGAGGCAGGGGCGGGGGCAGACGATTCAGCCCTTTTTTTCAATATATTGTCCAGAAACGCCATTGTGCGCTCCCACGACATGATATCGGCCTCCGCGTTATAGGCTGCGCCCTTTGTCGGGTCGTTCCCGGCCTCCTTCTGCGTGAAGGCATGCACGGCTCCGACATAGGCATATAGAGTCATCTGCGTGCCCGCATCCATCATTTCCCGCTCGAACGCCGCCACATCAGCCGGAGGAACGAACGGATCGTCCGCACCGTGGTGGACGAGCAGGGGGGCTTTGATAACGCCCGCCTGCGCCGGATCGGGCGTAGACAGGCCGCCGTGGAAACTGACAAACGCATCGAAATCCATGCCGCCGCGCGCGGCTTCCAGCGCCATCGTGCCGCCGAAGCAATATCCCATGACGGCGATTTCCGGCCCGGCGGAACTCATCGACTTTACGAGATCAAGAGCTGCGGCGATGCGCCTGCGCGACAGGTCGGGATCGTTTTTGTATTTTGTCGCCAGCGCGCCCGCTTCCTCGTTCGTGACCGGGCGCACGCCTTGTCCGTACATGTCTATGGCGAAAGCGTTGTATCCCTTGGCCGCCAGCATGTCGGCGCGCATTTTCTCGTAATCCGTCAGGCCTTTCCACTGGTGAATGACGAGAATGACCGGCGCGGGGGCGGGCGCATCGGTGCGGGCGAAATAGCCCTCCAGCACCGTATCGCCGTCCTTGTACGTGACGGTTTCTCCGGCATGGGCGGGAAGGGAAAAAGCAGCGAGAAGCATCAGGAACGCAAAAATGCGCATCATGGATTTCCTTTCGTTTTTCATTCTGTTCATGCGGCTGCTCTCAAAGACCGGCTGCCGGTTTTTTCGATCCACCCGCCGCCCAGTATGCGGTCGCCGGCGTAGCATACGGCGGCCTGTCCGGGCGAGATTCCGTATTGTGCCTCGCGCAGATGGATTTCGCTTCCGTTCATGATGGTGGCGGATACGGGTTTCATCATGGATCGGAACTTAACGGCGACTTCATCGTTCCCGCCGCCGGCCAGCCAGTTGCAATCCCTCAGGTAAATTATATTCCGCGCCAGCGCTTCTTTCGGGCCGACGGTAACGGTGTTCGCCGTGGCATCGAGACTGATGACGTAGAACGGGTCGTTGCCCTCATTGTGGCCGCCGCCGATGCCGATCCCTTTGCGCTGGCCGATGGTATAGCCGACGATGCCGTCATGCCGGCCCAGAACGCGTCCGTCCATATGCACGATGTCGCCGGGGCGGTGCGCATCCGGGCGCAGCTTGCGCACGACCTTTGCGTAATCGCCGCCGGGGACGAAGCAGATATCCTGCGAATCCGGCTTTTTCGCGTTGATCAGGCCGAGGCGTCCGGCATGGCTGCGGGTGATGCTTTTATCCCAGCCGCCGAGCGGGAAGCGCAGGAAATCAAGCTGTTCCTGCGTGGTGGCGAACAGGAAATAGCTTTGGTCTTTCGTCGCATCCGCGGCGCGGCGCAACTCGGCGCGGCCGTCGTCGCCCACGATCCGCTGCACGTAGTGGCCGGTCGCCATGCAGTCGGCATTCAGGTCGCGGGCGACTTTCAGCAGGTCGCGGAACTTGACGGTTTGATTGCAGCGCACGCAGGGGATCGGCGTTTCTCCGCGCAGGTAGCTGTCGGCAAAGTCTTCGATCACGCTGTCGTGGAAATTGCTTTCATAGTCGAGAACGTAGTGGGGGAAGCCCAGCGTTTCGGCTACGCGCCGGGCGTCGTAGATATCCTGCCCGGCACAGCACGCGCCCTTTTTGGCCAGTGCCGCGCCGTAGTCGTACAGCTGCAGCGTTACGCCGACGACGTCATAACCCTGTTCATGCAGAAGCGCGGCGGTGACGGATGAATCCACCCCGCCGGACATGGCGACGACCACGCGCGTATCTGCCGGTTTCCTGTCAAAGCCCAGGCTGTTCATGGGCAGCAATATAGGGAAAACGCCCGCCGATTGCAATGTTTACATATATAAATTACGCGAGGTTGACAGGTTTGGAGCGATTTTATAGAAAGAGGCATTCATGAAATTGGAAGGGGAGAAAGTCTCATGAGCAAGGGGAGTACAAAGAAAAAAGACGAATCCGGAGTACAGCTGCCGAAAGAGTCCGGCAGCGGAAAGCCCAGCGCCAGCGGAATGCTTTATGGCATCCTGCGCGATACGCGGCAAAAATTTTTCGACGATCTGGTCAAGTTTTATCCCCGTCAAAATGCCAAGAGTTTTGGCTCGCTCTATCGCGAGGTTCTTTTCGATTTCGAGAAGAAACGCGCGGCGTCTCCCCATGCGGAGGAAATCGCGCTCTATATGGCGGACCTCGTGCAGGAGAGAATGGTTTTTGCAGAAGGCGATAAGAAAGTTTCCCTCGCGCAGCATTTCAATACGGTGAATGCGCCGATGGAAATCGAAATAATTGCGCCGCCGGATACGAAAGCAAAAGGATATGAAATCGCTTTCCCGCGCCAGTATGGCGGCTATGCGACGACGCAGAACGAAATCAGGGATGAAATCGATGCGCTGCTGCACCGAAATCTGATTACGTCCGATGCAGCCGAGATATTCCACGAAGTTGTAAAAAAGGGATCCAGGCCCGGCGGGATTGCTCTGAAAGGCATGAAGTTAGTGCTTCTGGGCGGCATGGCGGAACTTTCGCCGTTGCCGCTGCTGCTGAAGGCGGGCGCGGACGTGCTGACCACGTACCGGAGCCCTGAAAGCCGCAGTAAACTGATCGATTTCATGAACGATCCCCGATCCGGCGTGACGGGCCGCCTGTTTCTTGCGAGGGAGTCGATGGATCTGCTGAAAAACCCGGGCCGTATCGCGGCGACGGCGGCCGCGTTCGCGGGCGGGGAACCTGTGCACTTGGGCGCGTTCGCCTATAAGGGCGGGCGCGGGCAGGAATGGCGCCTTGCGGCCGCGCAGGATGGCATAGCGCGCTCTCTGGGGAAAGCCGGGCTTCTGAAATCCTATACTGTTTATGCGTCGTCCTCCGTCCCTGCGCAGGTATCGCCGGAAACGGCGGCGATTGCGAAGGCTGCGACGAGACGGCACGGGACCTTGATTCCCAAAACGCTGAATGCTTTATCTCTTTCGCATCTGTGCGAACCGAACGTCGTGCGGGATGAAGGCGGCCGCTTCTGGACGAACGGGTTGATGCCGCTGCAGGGCACAAGTTATGCCGCCGCTAACCTTATCGGCAAAACATATGCGGCGGAATATTTCGCCGGCAAGGGAGTCCGCGTTTCCGCCAACGTTGCGCCGGTGGCCAATACAGGGTCCATGAAAAAAGTAGGCGTCATCCAGCGCGCGTTCAGTCAGGCGCATAGCTACGGCATAAAAGTTTTCGAGCCGCAGGACGTACAGACTTTGATGTTCCTGCAGATGGTTCACGACCTGACCTGCGGGGAAGACAAATACGCGCAAAACCCGGCTTTGCGCCAGGTGCATGGCGGGGTGTTCACGGCCCCCTACAGCCTTGATTCCTGCATGAGAGGCGGAGTGGTGAGGTCGCTGGCGAAGTCGCTGAAGCCCTGGTAAAGGTTTGTTGCAGAGATTTTTCTTGCTCCAAGCCTAGACATTTCGTAAGGTCCCTCCTTTCAGGAAGGAAAGTCTGATATGGGCTGGATCAAAGTCGTTACCGCTTTTATGGCGTCTTCAAAGGGCGCGCCGGAGGAAATAGCGCTGGTCGATGCGGTCGTCAAAGGACTCGCGGAAAGAAAAAAAGACGGTATTTATGGCGGCGGCGATACGGGGCTGATGGGCGATTTCGTTCGTGCGGCGCGCGCGCATGGGTTCCATGTGAAGGGATATATACCGACAGAACTTATTAATCTTGTCAAAAAACACAATGGAGATTACAAGCCGCTCGCCCATATCGAGGAAGAAGTGGCGAGCATGGATATCAGAAAAGCGCGGATGATAAAGGAATGCGATGTTGCCATCACCTTTCCCGGCGGTTCCGGAAGTTTTGAGGAGTTCTGGACATTCCAGGTTTTTCAAGAACTTTCATCCTATAACGACCCCGATGCGCCCGTCAGTTCCATGTTTCTTGTCAACCAGAACGGCTATTATGATGGAACCGTCCAGCAAATCGAAACTATTGTGGCGGCAAAGAAAAAGCACGCGGAGGCCTATAAAACCCTGTATGTGGTGAACTCCGCTGAAGAATTACTGAAAAAGATGGATGATCTGGACAGCCATCCGCGGATGACAGGACGGGATTTGCTGCCGTCCTCTTATTCTTTTTACTGATTTACCATTTGGTCTTCGTTCCCGGCAAGGCGACGATGAGGCCGTCTTTTTCCTGCGTTACCTGAATCTGGCAGCCAAGGCGCGATTCCTTGCGCACGTCGAAGGCAAGGTCCAGCATATCTTCCTCCTCCGCGGATCTTTTTCCTTCTTCGGGCATGCATTTCTTCCGCCAGTCCGGATGCACGTAAATATGGCATGTCGCGCAGGCCATCGATCCGCCGCACGCGCCCTCGATTTCCTCGATATCATTTTTCTGCGCGATTTCCATGACGGAAAGCCCTTCGGGCGCGTCGACCTCTTTGCTGCGGCCGTCGGCGAAAAGAAACGTAACTTTAGGCATGCGCGGCTTCTTCCTTCTTTGCGTTCCGGCCGTCGGCGCGGCTGGCGACTTTTTCAAATGCTGAGAGGAAGATGTCGATTTCCTCTTCCCTCGTACCCCATCCCAGCGAGATCCGCAGCGCGCCGTCGGGCGGCGCGTCCGCCCCGGCCATTGCCTGTATGACATGGCTGGGCTTTACTGCGCCGCTGCCGCAGGCCGTGCCACGCGATACCCCGATGCCTTCAAGGTCAAGCCCCATCAGAATGGTTTGCGCGGCGACGCCCGGGATGCTGAAGGCTGTAACGTTTGCCGCGCGCGGCGCGTTTTCGGAATAAATCACGAGATCCGGCGCAATGCCTTTCATGCCGCGTTCAAGGCGGTTGCGCCATGCGGCGAGGTTTGCGTATTCGGCAATGCTGCCGCCTGCCATCTCTGCGGCCAGCCCAAATCCGGCGATTCCGGCCACGTTTTCCGTGCCTGCGCGCTGGCGGCGTTCCTGCCCGCTGCCATACAAAAGTTTTGCCGGACGCGCGCCGGGCGACACGACAAGGGCGCCGACGCCCTGCGGCCCGCCGATTTTGTGCGCGGAAAGGCTTAGATAATCGATTTGCAGCGCCGGCATATCTATCTTCATTTTTCCTGCGGCCTGCACTGCATCGGTATGAAAGAAGACGGACGGAAACTTTTTCTTTGCGAAGCGCGCCAGTTGCTCCACCGGCTGCATGGCGCCAGTTTCATTGTTTACCATCATTACGGAGATGAGCGCGGGCGCCGGGCCGTCATCCAGCATTTTTTCGAATGCGGCCATGTCGATGGTTCCATCCGGCATGACCGGAATCCGTTCTGCGTTCGCGTCGAATTCCAGCATTGAGGCATGCTCGATGGCGGAAACAAGGATACGTCCTCCTGCGAATGCTTTCAGGACGGTATTGTTAGCCTCGGTTGCGCCGCTGTTGAAAACGACCTGGTTGGAATGAACGGCGCACAACGCCGCTACCTGTTCGCGCGCTTTTTCCACGCAGGCGCGCGCAAGGCGTCCGAAGCCGTGAGCGGCGGAGGCATTGCCGGGCCGCGCCATGATATCCCGCATCAGGTCCGTGACGGCGGGGCGTATCAACGCTGTGGCATTGTAGTCGAAATAGAGAGGTTTCTGTTGTCCCATAGGGGAGGAATATATGGCCTATCAGCTCCCGTTTTCAAACAATTTATTGATGCGCCGGGGATCTTTCAGCCGGGCTTTGGCCACGTCATCCAGGGTTATTTGCTGCAGATAGTTGTGAAGCACGTCGCTTATGTTATGCCAGAGAAGATCCTCGGTTTGCTGATGGGCCGTTCCGGCAGCGTCTTCATCATCTTCGCGGTGGCGCGCAGGGGCGGTTTCATTGGCGCAAATAAGGATTTCCGATACCGCTATGTCCTTGGCCGCCCGCCCCAGCTTGTATCCCCCGCCGGGCCCGCGGAAGCTCCGCACCAAACCTTTGCGCCGCAATCCCGTGAAAAGCTGTTCGAGGTAGGACAGCGATATATCGCCGGAGCGCGCAATCCGCGCCAGAGGGACAGGTTCGCTGTTACCAAACTGCGCCAGCTTGACCATCGCCATCACTGAGTGCCGCCCCCGAGTGGTTATATTTAACCCTTTGTTTTTCATGACTATTGCGTTTTCCCCTTCACCCTCAAGC
>JACQIJ010000042.1 GCA_016198545.1 Pseudomonadota bacterium | reverse complement strand
GAGTTGCTTATGACAGGCCTGTCAATCGAAGGCGTCATGAACGGGCTGGCATCCATCGGCCTGCCGGAGGATGCGGCGGAAACGCTGACATCCGTTCAGGCATTCATGGCCGTGGACCCGTTGCTGGCGTCATTGCACAAGCAATCCGTTGATGCGAAAGCGCGGTATGCGTCGCTCGTTAAAAACCGGGGAAAGCGGGATCCCATGACAGTCGTAGCCGCTGACATGTACGACAGCGCTGATAGCGCTTTCAGGACACGGCTGATTGAAGTCAAGCGCAATTGCGAACTGCGCAGCCGCGCCCGCGCGCTGAGCAATAAGCTGAAAGCCCTGGCGGATATAGAACGCAATGCGAAGGGCGTACGTCGCCACGCGCGGATGCAGGAAGAATACCACCGCCAACGCCGCGGCCATCTTGGCGCAGTGCGCAGGGAAGCCGAAAACAGCCATGCTCTTCTGCTCTGGCTCTGGTGGATGCTTTACTTCACGTCGAAGCGCGCTACGCGGGCATTGTCGCTGGCAAGCGCATTCGCGCAGGTCAACGACAATAATGGCGCGCAGCGCGCGGCCAAAACGGCTTAACTTTTCTCGCGTCCCTTTACCAGCGCATCGACAACAGACGGATCGGCAAGGGTGGAGATGTCGCCCAGAGAATCCGTTTCATGTGCGGCGATCTTGCGCAGAATCCGGCGCATGATTTTCCCCGACCGCGTTTTCGGCAGGCCGGGCGTGAACTGGATTGCATCGGGCGTGGCGATCGGGCCTATGATCTTGCGCACCGTGGCGACGATGCCCTTGCGGATATCCTCCGACGGTTCCACGCCCGCGTTCAGGATGACATAGGCGTAGATGCCCTGCCCCTTGATGTCGTGCGGGAATCCGACGACGGCAGATTCCGCAACGGCCTCGTGTTCGTTGATCGCGCTTTCGATTTCCGCCGTGCCGAGCCGGTGGCCGGACACGTTGATGACGTCGTCGATGCGGCCCGTGATCCAGTAATATCCGTCTTCGTCGCGGCGGCAGCCGTCGCCGGTGAAATACATGCCCTTGTACTGCGTGAAATAGGTCTGCGCGAAACGGTCGTGATCCTTGTATACGGTGCGCATCTGTCCCGGCCATGAATCCGCGATGCACAGCGCGCCTTCGCACGCGCCGGTCAATTCCGCACCCGTCGCGGGATCGACAATCATGGGCCGCACGCCGAAGAACGGCTTCGCCGCTGAGCCGGGCTTGGCCGGAATCGCGCCGGGCAGCGGTGTGATCATATGCCCGCCGGTTTCCGTCTGCCACCACGTATCGACGACAGGGCAACGCCCTTCGCCGACGACCTCGTTGTACCAGTGCCACGCCTCATGGTTGATCGGCTCCCCCACCGTGCCGAGGATGCGCAGGGATTTGCGGTTTGTTTTTTTCACCGGTGCATCGCCTTCGCGCAGCAGGGCGCGGATCGCCGTCGGCGCGGTGTAAAAAATATTGACCTTGTGCTTGTCCACGACCTGCCAGAAGCGGGAGAAGTCCGGGTAATTCGGCACGCCCTCGAACATCAGCGACGTCGCGCCGTTCGCGAGCGGGCCGTAAACGATATAGCTGTGCCCCGTGACCCAACCCACATCGGCCGTGCACCAATAAACATCGCCTTCATGATAATCGAACACAACCTCGTGGGTGAAGGAGGTGTAAACCATATAACCGCCGGTCGTGTGCAGTACGCCCTTGGGTTTGCCGGTCGATCCGGAGGTGTAAAGGATGAACATCGGGTCTTCGGCGTTCATCGGTTCGCACGGGCACTCATCCGACTGGTCATCGACGATCTCGTGCCACCAGACATCGCGCCCTTCGACCCAGCCGATATCGCCATCCGTGTGTTCAAGAACCAGCACGGTTTTCACGCCGGGGCATTTTTCCAGCGCTTCATCCACGTTCTTTTTCAGCGGTATCTTTTTGCCGCCGCGCACGCCCTCATCGGCGGTGACGACGAACGTGGAATCGCAGTCGAGAATGCGGCCCGCCAGGGATTCCGGTGAAAACCCGCCGAACACGACGGAATGCACCGCGCCGATGCGCGCGCAGGCCAGCATCGCATAGACGGCTTCCGGCACCATCGGCATGTAGATCGTGACGCGGTCGCCTTTTTTAACGCCTTTCGCTTTCATCGCGTTGGCCAAACGGCAGACTTCGCCTTTTAGATCGGCGTAGGTGATTTTTTTGTCCTGCGCCGGATCGTCGCTCTCCCAGATCAGCGCCGTCTGGCTCGCGCGCTTCGGAAGGTGCCGGTCGATGCAGTTATAGGCCGCGTTCAGAACGCCGTCCTCGTACCACTTTATGTACAGATTGTTCGCATCATAGCTTGTGTTTTTGATTTTTGACGGTTCTTTAATCCATGTAATGCGCTTTGCCGCCTCTTTCCAGAACCCTTCCGGGTCGGCGACTGAACGTCTGTACATTTCCTCGTATTTTTTTGCGTCAATATATGCGTTTTTGACGATATCGGCTGAAGGGTAAAATAATTCTTTTTGCATGTCTGTTTTTTTCATGGGTTGGCTCATGATTTATGTCCTCCTCTGCTTTTTGACTATAGACGGCTTTATAGCACGAAAGGACCGGTCTCTGGCAACAGGATGCGCCTATAAGCCCGACAAACGGTTTATTGCGGCCCATTCTTCGGGACTCACCGGGCACACGGACAGGCGCGACTGGCGCAGCAAAGCCATATTCGCAAGCGTTTTTGTTTGTTTCATCTCGGTTAGCATCACCGGGCGCGGCAGTTTTTCAACCGCCTTCACATCGACCACGACGAATTTGCCGGTTTCATCGGACGGATCGGGGTAAAATTCCTTCACGATCTCGACGATGCCGACAATCTCTTTCCCTTCGTTGGAATGATAGAAAAAGCACCGATCGCCTTTTTTCATCGCGCGCAGATTGGCGGCGGCCTGATGGTTGCGCACGCCGTCCCAGGCGGTGGTTTTTTTCTTCACCTGCTGGTCCCACGACCATTTGAACGGTTCGGATTTTATGAGCCAGTAATTCATATTATTCCCCCATTATTCCTGCGCTGCTCATACTTCATGGACGCAATCCGGGTGTCAAATGAATCCGGTACGCCTAAAATATTGACATAATTGTATTTTTTGGGCAATATTTCCCACATGGGAATTTTGCGGAATATCGTTGACAAAAAACGGGATGTTGCCAGCAGAATGACGGCGGCGAATCCGGGCGCGACGGTCATCGACCTGAGCGCGAACCCGGACTATCTGTCCCCCGCCGTGAATCATCTGGTCGCGGCTGTGAAGAATGCCCGCGCGGCCAATCGGAAAATCATCCTGGCACTGGGGGAGGAACACGCAACTGTCATGAATGTAGCGATGGCGTCCTTCGTGCGTGCGGGCCTGCAATGCGCCGGGATCGCAAATCCGGTGATGGCACTGGAACATACCCATAACTTGCTGGAAAGGCGCCTGCCCGATTTCTTTCCCGGCGAAACGGCGCTTCAGGAACGATCCCGCCATGCCCTGACCGCTCTGAAAACCGCCGATCCGGCGCACTATCATAGAATACAGGCGTTGGCTGTTGCTGGCTGGGACTGGCCTTGTGCACCCGCGACAAGGGTTTGCAACATGTCGGCATGGCTGGCGTCGGGCGCGGATATCCGCCTGATCGATATGGCCATGACGATTGACCCGCTCCTCGACACGACCGCCTTCATCGATGAACATGCCGGAACAACCGCCGGAGAAAAAATGCGCATTCATGCCACAGACCCGGAAGGCGTGCGCCTGCGCAATCAATGGATGGCGGCGCGGCTGCGGGATATATTGAAACAGGCGGATGTCGTGATCCTGCAGACGGGCAGCGACCATCTGGGCGGGGATAATTGGGACGGCCAGCCCTATAAATATTCCCTCCACCCCGCCTTCGCGCGGGCGGCCAACGACAATATCCGCTTCATAGCCGTGTTTTCGGAGCAAAGGAACATGCGTTTCCTGAGTAACGTCCCCCCGGCGGGTCGGAAAGCGATGAATAATCTGGATACGGTTATCCTGCGCGGCGGCAACGCCGCGCGGCACCGGCAACCATTCTTGGGCTCCTTCGCCGAAGAAATCACCGCCCTGAACGCCTTCGCCCGCGCGGCACGCTTGCCCAAAACCGCCCCATGCATTGAAAATGAAAACGATTATAACCGCCTGCTGCAAGAAAACAAAAAAACCCTGAGAAACGAACTCGAGGCCGCGATCGCGTAAACCCGGCAGATGCAATAAGGCGGGCCTTCTACGCCGTTTCGCTGCGCAGCGGGCGATCCATCAACGCGGCGATGGCGCGGTCGATGGATATGCCTTCGTTCAGGCAGGCATTCACCGCCGCCGAAATCGGCATATCCACGCCGTTGTTTTTCGCCATGACCATTACGGCCTTTGCCGTATGTACGCCTTCGGTGACGGATTTGCGCGCGCCCAGAACATCGTCGACGGCGCGGCCCTTGCCCAGTTCAAAGCCCAGGGAATAATTGCGCGACTGCATCGAAGATGCTGTCAGGACAAGGTCGCCCACGCCGCACATGCCCATCAGGGTTTCTTTCTTCGCCCCCATCGCCGCGCCCAGCCGGGTCATTTCCGCAAGACCCCGCGTAATAAGGGCGGCGCGCGCGCTGTCGCCCAGCCCTCTGCCCGCGACGATGCCGCTGGCAATGGCGATGACATTCTTGACCGCGCCGCCGATCTGCACGCCTGTCATGTCGGCGCTGACATAAGGGCGCAGGGTTTTACTGGCCAGCATGTCACGGATTTTTTCGGCCGATTTTTTGCTTTTTGACGCAACGGTGACGCCGCTCGGCAGCCCCCGCGCGATTTCGGCGGCGAAGGTCGGCCCGGTCAGGATCGCGATTTTCATCTCCGGCGCCTCCTCGGCGGCGACTTCGGACAGCATTTTGCCCGTGCCGGTTTCAAGGCCCTTGGCGCAAATGACGACGGGGCATGACTTTTTGACCAGTTCCTTCAGGGATGCCAGCGCGCCGCGCGCATGCTGCGCTGGGGTGACGAGCAGGACGATATCGGCTTTCGCCGCCGCAGCCATGTCGGATGTTGCGCGGATTTTAATATCCAGCTTAATGCCGGGAAGGAAAACCGTGTTTTCATGCTGCGCATTCACGGCTGATGCGACTTCCGGTTCGCACGCCCACAGCGTGACATCGTTGCCCGCCGCCGCGTAGGTCTGCGCCAGCGCCGTGCCCCATGCTCCCGCTCCGATGACGCCGATTTTCGCGCTCATGCCGTTTTCCTGTTCTTTTGCGACTCGGGATCGAGCGGCCAGCGCGGGCGGGCTTTTACATCCAGCTCGTCGTTCAGGCCCCGGCTCAGTTTTTCAATGCCGGTCCATGCAATCATCGCGCCGTTATCAGAGCACAACGCGCCGGGCGGCGCAATGAAGGACATGCCGTGTCGCCCGCACAGGTCTTGCAGCGCGGCGCGCAGGGCCTTGTTGGCGGCAACGCCTCCCGCCGCCACCAGCGTCGGCGCAGCGGTTTTATATGCCGAGAGGAACTTTTTAACCGCCCCTTCGCAACGATCGCTGACGATCTCCGCCGCCGTATCCTGAAACGACCGGGCCAGGGCGGCGATATCCGCTTTTGGCGCGGGGTTTGGAAACCTTTCAACATGCGCGCGTACGGCCGTCTTCAGGCCTGAGAATGAAAAGTCGCATCCTTGACGCCCTTTCATTGGCTGCGGTAGCGGGAATCGCTCATGCGCGGCTCCCGGATCGGCGCATTGCGCGGCCATTTTTTCCAGTTCCGGTCCGCCGGGGTAGGGCAGCCCCATCAATTTTGCCGATTTGTCAAAGCACTCGCCGAGCGCGTCATCCTGCGTCGTGCCCCATAGCTTGTAAACGCCGACATCCTCCGCTGCCAGAATCTGCGTATGCCCGCCCGAGATAAGAAGAAGCAAATAAGGAAACTCAATATTGTCGGACAGGCGCGGGGTCAGAGCATGCGCTTCCAGATGATTGACGGCGATAAAGGGCTTTCCGGCCGCCGCGGCGATGGCTTTGCCCGCCATCATGCCGACCATGACCCCGCCGATCAGGCCGGGGCCGCACGTGGCCGCAACGCCATCGATCTGCGCGAATTTTACGCCGGCGTCGCTCATCGCCGCTTTGATAAGTGTGTCGAGGTGATCGAGATGCGCGCGCGCGGCGATTTCCGGCACGACGCCGCCAAAGGCCGCGTGCTCCTTTATCTGGCTTAAGACGAGGTTCGACAGAATTTCACGGCGGTCATTGACCACCGCCGCAGCCGTTTCATCGCAGCTTGTTTCAATGCCCAGGACGATCATCCGCGCTATCCGGCATCGGGGATTTCAGCTATCTTTTCTGAATTTTCAAGGTTGCGGCTGCGCGAGTTCGGGAAAGGTGTTTTCGAACACGCGGTTGATTTGCTCATCGCTTCCATATTTCTTCTCAAGATGGCTCTCGAAAGCCATTGCATGGCCTGTGTCATAAACGGCCTCTTTCTCGCAGCCCGTTACCAGTTTTTTTACTGCGTCATCTACCTCTTGCTGATTTTTATATACGCCTCTCGCCGCTGATGCCTGAAGGGATGCAGCTCCATCTTGCACACAGTTTCTTAACGCCATGTATTTTATCGCTTCAGCTTTTTCCTCAGCCGTCATTTTTGTCGCAGGATCGGTTTCCGCGAACGCAGGAACGCTGAACAACATTCCTGCCGCCAGAAATACCGCGGCGACTGAATTAACACGTTTATTCATTTCCATCTTGGTTCTCCTTAATTTTGGTTATTGCTGCTCGGCAAGAGCACTCTCCCGAAACCCGGTAGCGCCACTTGTTTCTACAGGCCGTATAAAGCTATGTCAAATATTTTCAGGGGCTGTCATAGATTCTTGATGCCCCCGCGCTTTTATGGCTGTAAAACTGTGTCATGCTTCATGTTTTGCGCATCGGCACGCGGGGATCGAAACTGGCTATAATCCAGACGGGCATGGTCAGGGATCTTTTGCGTCGCCATCATCCGGCACTGGAAACCGAGGTGGTGGAAATCCTGACGTCGGGTGACTGGCAGCCCGCCCACGGCGAAACCCGTCTGTCCGAGGCGGAAGGGGGCAAGGGCCTGTTCGCGAAGGAAATCGAGGCCGCGCTGATTGACTGCCGAGTCGATTGTGGCGTGCATTCGATGAAAGACATGCCGTCGTTTTTGCCGGAAGGTCTTGTGCTTGAACACGTCCTGCCGCGGGAGGACGCGCGGGATGCGTTCCTGTCGAACAAATACAGGACGCTTGCCGATTTGCCCGAAGGCGCGATGGTTGGCACGTCAAGCACGCGCCGCGCCGCCGCGCTGCTGGCCATACGGCCCGACCTGAAGATCGTTCCTATGCGCGGCAACGTGCCGACGCGCATCGAAAAACTGCGCGCGGGCAAGGCGGATGCCATCATCCTTGCGCTTGCCGGGCTGAATCGTCTCGGGCTCGAGCATGAAATAGCATCAGTCATTGAAATTGAAGACATGCTGCCCGCCGCATGTCAGGGGATCGTCGGCATCGAGTTGCGCGGGAACGATACGGGTAACCGCCGCGTGTTCGATGCGCTGCATTGCCGGGAAACGGGTTTTCGCGCCGCCGCCGAACGCGCCGCGCTTCAGGTCCTTAACGGTTCCTGCAAAACGCCGATCGGCGCATACGGCACGATTGAAGATGGACTCATGACGTTGCGCGTATCCGTGCTGTCGCTCGATGGACGCGAAAAATACGAGGAAACGAAAACCGCCGTTGTTGCCACGGATGCGCAGGCTGCCGCGCTGGGTGCGGAAGTCGGCAATATTCTCAAGGAGCGTGCGCCGCCCGCGCTGCTGGCGGCATGAACGGGCCGCGCGCAATTCTCCTGACCCGTCCCCGGCCGGTGTCGGAGAAGCTGGCAGTAGAAGTCGCCGCGCGGGGTTTTCAGCCGGTCGTCGAGCCGATGCTGCGTATCGCGCCGCTGAAAATATCCCTGCCGGACATGAAATCCTTCGCGGCCATAGCGTTCACCAGCGGCAACGCCGTCGATATTTTCGCGCAGCGGATCACGGAGCGCAGTCTGCCCGTCTACGCCGTGGGCGATGCCACGGCCGTAAAAGCGGAAGAGGCCGGATTTTCGGATGTGCGTTCGGCCGGGGGCAGGATCGAAGATTTAAATCGCATGTTGGCGCAGACGGAATTTGCGCCCGGCGCAAAAATTTTGCATATATCCGGATACGATATCGCCGGGGAGGTTGAATCGCGGGGCGCGGTTGTGGAGCGGATTCCCGTCTATCGCTCTGAAAATCCGGAAAATTTCAGCGCTATGTGCCGCGGGATGCTGGAAGAGGAATGTATTGCCGCCGCCCTATTTTTTTCGCCGCGCACGGCGGAAACCTTTGCCGGGCTTATCGAAAGGTACGGTTTGCGGCAATCGTTGATACCCGTAAAAGCTTTATGCATCAGCGATTCGGTGGTAAAGTCCCTGTCTGACTTGCCATTCAGGGAAAAGATTGCAGCGGCGCATCCGGACAGGGAAGGGATGATGGTTCTGCTGGATGAATTGCAGGAAAGGCGGAAGACAGGATGAAAATCATGACGGAACCGAACGGACAGGATGACGCGGCCCTGGCGAATGCCGGAAAAATAATCGACCGTTTCGGCGGCATCCGGCCGATGGCGGCGAAGATGGATGTTCCGGTGACGACGGTGCAGGGCTGGAAGAAGCGCGATGTCATCCCCGGCGACCGGCGCGACGATGTGTTGCGCGCTGCGCGCGGCAACGGGATTGATCTCTCCGACATTCTGAAGGGGCCGGGAGCCGTCAATCAGAACAGCCCGATTTTCGGCAAGGCCGTCGCGGATGCCGCGCGCGATGAAAGTCCGGAGAAAAAGGCGCATCACGAAGCCGCCGTTGCCGCGGGGGACATGGTTGCGCAGCAGGATGAAATTATCCGCAAGCTGGAAAAGGCGGAACGCCGCGCCGTTCAGAAAAGCTCGATTATTTCGTTCATTCTTTTTTCCGCGGCGATGGGGTTTGTCGCGTTCGTTCTCTGGCCGGTGCAGGGGCAGGTCTCCGATCATGCGCGCCGTATCGCATTTCTTGAAAACGGCATGGCGTCCGTCCGGGAGGATCAGTCCTTTTTAAGAAATCTCGTTCCAGACGATCTGGGCGTAAAGTTTTCCGAATTGAAGACGATAGCAGAAGATCTTGCCGACCGGGTTTTCATGATTTCGGGGCTTGTCGATGATCTTTCCGCCAATGTCATCGGCCCGGACGCGGGCACTATTTCCGACCGCATGACGGCGCTGGAAGCGCGCGTCGAGGCGCTGACGGGATCCCCGGAAATAGGGGTGTTCTTCGCCAAGCTGCGCGAAATGCAGGGCACGATAGACGGGCAGAAGCAGATTGCCGCATCCGTGGCGGATTTGAACGCGGTCGTAGGCAATATCCAGGGCCGCATGGATGCGCTCGACAGCGAACTGGAGCAGGCGCAGCAGGAGCCCGATGATCTGGGCAGGACGCTGGAAGGCGTTTCGCAGGCGGATCTGAAGGCTGCGGCAATGCTCGTTACCCTGGCGCAGCTGCGTCAGTCGATGAACCGCAGCGCGCCGTTCGCGGAGGATCTCGATCTGCTGCAAAAAATGGCGGCGCAGGACGATCCCGAACTGAACGAGGCGATCGCAAGGCTTGCGCCGCAGGCGGAGAAAGGCATCTTGTCGCCCGAAGGCCTGAAAGGGGAGTTCAAGGGGCTGGCCGGGGATATAGTGGTTTCTTCTCTGAAAGGAGAGGATGTTTCCGTCGGGGAGAAGGCAAGGGCCCGCCTGAATGAAGTTCTCAAAGTTCAGAAGGACGGCGAGATGGTAACCGGAACGGATACGCAGGCCGCCGTGGCGCGCGCGCAGAAAATGCTGGACGAAGGCAATATTGCGGGCGCGCTCGCCGAATTGAAAACATTGGAGGGGGAGGCCGCCGTAACCGCGCAGCCGTGGATGGAACGCGCCGAGGTCACGCTGATGGCGCAACAGGTCCAGAACATGATTACGCGCAAGGTCGCCGGCAGGATCGGGAAATCATCCCTGCCAGTATCCGAAAGCGACATCAAGGCGCTTGTGCGCGAACTCAAGACGCTTGGCGGGGAGGGGGGCGTCATACAAAGCCCCAATTCCGACTTCAGCATTATGCCGTAGCATGAATATGTTATCATGACGGGCGTGGAAGGAGGACCCGGATGCTTCGCGCTTTATGGTTTGCAGCAAAGCTTGGCCTGATCGTCGCCGCCGCCGTATGGATAGCGGACAAGCCCGGTTCCGTTCATGTCGACTGGCTCGGCTATGATATAGAGGCGCAGGTCGGTTTCGTTCTTGTCGTTCTCCTGGGCATTCTCGTCTTTGCGCTTCTTCTTTACCGTTTCCTGTGGGGCATATTCAGCGCGCCGGAATTGTGGCGCCGTTACCGCGAACAAAAGAAAATGGCGAAAGGATACCGTTCCCTGACGCTGGGACTGACGGCCGTTGCCGCCGGGGATGCGAGGCTGGCCGGCCACCATGCCGTGCGCGCGCGGAAGCTTTTGCCGCATGACGGCGGTTTGCCGGTTCTGCTCGAGGCGCAGGCCGCGCGCCTGCGGGGCGACGGGAAAAAAGCGCATGAATCGTTCGAGGCGCTGTTGGCCAACAAGGACACAAGCTTCATGGGGCTGCGCGGCCTGATGCTGACCGCGCTGGAGAAGGGGGATATGGCGCGGGCCTCGGAAATCACGCAACGCGCCATCTCCCTGTATCCTCGCCAGCCGTGGATTTTGCGGATGGTTTATGACATGGATTTGCGGCAGGAAAAGTGGGGTGGTGCGTTGAAGACTTTGTCAAAGATTGAAAAACGCCGCGCATTGCCGCCCGAAAAAATAAAAAGCGACCGCGCCGCGCTGCTGATTGCGCTCGGCGATGCCGATATGAAGGCGGGATTTGAGGCGCGCGCTCTCGAGAGGTTTAAAAAGGCGTATGCTATGGATCCCGCTTTCGTCCCGGCGGCCGTACGGCTGGCGCAGCGCTATCTGGGCGGCAAGAAACGGCGCGCCGCCATCTCCATTCTCGAAAAGACATGGAGGCAGAACCCGCACAGGGATATCGTTCCCCTCTGGCGCGTGGCCGCGCCTGAGGGGGGCAAGAATGGCGCCGTCCGCATGAAATGGTTTGAAAGGCTTGTGTCGTTGCGCCCCGACAGCGCGGAGGGGCAGATGGCTGCCGCATCGTCGGCGCTGGACGATCATCTTTGGGGCATTGCCCAGCAATATATAGAGCGCGCCGGGTCTATCGGCGCCAATCCGCGTCTGTATCGCCTGCGCGCCCGGCTGGCGCAATCCCAGAACAGGCCGGAGGAAACCGCCATGATGTTGCGCCGCGCCGACGATGCTCCTGCCGAAAAGACGTGGATATGCTCGCTGACGGGTCGGGCATATGAGGAGTGGATGCCGGTCGCGCCGCCGCACGGAAGCTTCAATACAATCGTCTGGGACTACCCGCGCCCTCTTCCGCACGCATATGTTTCCGGGGATGCATCCGATATTCTTCTGGCTGCGCCGGGCAAATAATCAGGGCGCAGGCATGATTTCGCCGACGATACGGCCGTAGGCAAAACCGTCCTCCGGCGGAAAACGCTTCAGCCCTTCCTCGCGCAGGCGCGGCGCGTGATTGAGGATGTAGGAGTCGTATGTTGCGCGGTCGGGGAATATATAACGGACTTCGTAACGGCCTTCTTCCTTATATGCCACGATCTGCGCGCTTTCCGCGCCGTGTGCCACGACATCCTGAATGTGGCCGCCGCGCAGCCACGCAAGCCATTCGCGGGCTTTTTCTTTTTTTTCTATCGCGCAGGTTACGGTATAGGCGACTTTGATCATCGGATATATTTCATGACGGGCTTAAGGAACACGAATCCGGCCAGAAACCCTCCTATATGCGCGGCCCATGCTACGGCGCTGCCGCCGGGCGCGCCCATCATGCCGAACATGACGGAGACGACTATCCACAATATGATGAAAGGCCATATGCCGTAACGGCTTCCCGATCCGGCCCCCATTCTTTGCATCATCACAATGATGGCGGCGAACAGGCCGGACAATCCGCCCGATGCCCCTATGACGGGATCGCTCGAAAACGGATTCAAGGCGAAGTGAATGAACGCCGCGGACAGGCTGCACAAAACAAAAAAGACGATCATGCGCCGCGCGCCCATCCATCGCTCCGCGCCTGCGCCGAAGGCGGCCATCATGACGCTGTTCATGATGACGTGCGTCCAGTTGCCATGCAAAAACATGTATGTCAGCGGCGCGATTATGGCCGTGGCGGTAAAAGGTTCCTGTCCCGTATAAAAGCCCGGTACGAATCCGAAATGACTGTATATCCAGTATTGCTGCGGCGGGGTCAGGGCAATCCGCATGAAAGCGTGGATGAAAAGGAAGGACGCAGCCATGAACTTTGTGGCCGGCGGCAGATTCACCATCGGTTCGCGCGGGGGCCTGTTGCGCTTTTCTTCCTCGCGGCGCAGACGGTCGCGCTCCGCCAGAGAAGGAAGGCGGACGACGTTGCCTTCTTCCGCTTCATTGTCGCTGGTTTCATGACCGCCGCCGTTATGTTTACCGTTGCTGTTCATGTTTTGCGTTCTGGACATTCATAGTGATAGCAATTAAACCTTATGTCCATGAAAGAAAAGAGCATCGGAGCGCACGAATCGCTGTCCCGCCAGCATGACGTAAAAATGGGGTCTGACAAATCGTTCGGCCTTGTTTTCGCAGGATTTTTTTCTATTGTGGGGCTGTGGCCGCTTCTGGGCGGAGAGGCGGCGCGCCTCTGGGCTTTGGCTGTGGCGGCCGGTTTTTACGGAACGGCTTTCGTAAATCCCGGGCTGCTGACGCCCCTGAACCGGCTCTGGTTCAAATTCGGCCTGCTGCTTCACAAGATCGTAAGTCCGGTTATCCTGTTCTTGTTGTATGTTGTGACAATCGTTCCGGCGGGGCTGATCATGAAGGCTATGGGCAAGGATCCGTTGCGCCTGACGATGGACAGGGGCGCGGACACGTATTGGATCAGGCGTGAACCGCCCGGCCCGGCGGCGGACAGTTTCAAACAGCAATTTTAGGAGAAAACGAAATGGGCGCATTCGTATCCGAGTTATGGGCTTTCATGAAGGTTCGCAAGAAATTCTGGATGATTCCGATTTTTCTGATCATGGCGCTGTTCGGCGCGCTGATTGTGTTCAGTCAGGGATCAGCCGTCGCGCCGTTCATATACACGGTGTTCTAGGGTCCATGTGGATTCTCGGCATATCGGCATTCTATCATGACAGCGCGGCGGCGATCATCCGCGATGGTCATATCGTGGCTGCTGCGCAGGAAGAACGTTTTACCCGTATCAAGCACGACCCGGGCTTTCCGCGGCTGGCCGTTCAGTATTGCGTACAGGAAGCCGGCATAAAGTCCGATGAGATCGACCATGTCGTATTTTTCGACAAACCGTTTGTGAAGTTCGAGCGTCTGTTGGAGACCTACATTGCAAACGCGCCGCGCGGGTTCAAATCCTTCCGCATGGCGATGCCGCTGTGGCTGCGGGAAAAGCTGTTCCAGAAAAGCCTTCTGGCGAAGGAAATGAAGGAAACGCTGGGCGAAGGCGGCTGGCTGGAAAAGCTGCTGTTCTCCGAACACCATCTGAGCCACGCCGCGTCGGCATTCTACCCTTCGCCCTATGAGGAAGCTGCTGTCCTGACTCTCGACGGCGTCGGGGAATGGGCTACCAGTTCCGCCGCCATCGGCCGCGGCAATAAACTCGAAATCTTTAAGGAAATGCATTTCCCGCATTCGCTGGGCCTGCTTTACTCCGCCTTCACCTATTATATCGGCATGAAGGTCAATTCCGGCGAATACAAGCTGATGGGCCTTGCGCCGTACGGCGAGCCGAAATACCGCGATAAGATTTTAAATCATTTGATTGATGTGAAGGGCGACGGTTCGTTCCGGATCGACCAGAGTTACTTTGACTACGCGACGGGCCTGACGATGACGAACAAAAAGTTCGATGATCTGTTCGGCCAGCCCGCGCGCGCGCCGGAAACGCAAATATCGCAGTTTCACATGGATATCGCCGCTTCCATTCAGGCGGTGACGGAAGATATCATGCTGCGCCTGACGCGCTCCCTGGCGCAGGAAACCGGCATGAAAAACCTATGCCTTGCGGGCGGGGTGGCGCTGAACTGCGTCGCGAACGGCAAAATACTGCGCGACGGCGCGTTCGAAAATATATGGATTCAGCCCGCCGCAGGCGATGCCGGCGGCGCTCTGGGCGCGGCTTTGGCGGCATGGCACATCCATAAGGGCAAGCCGCGTACGGTATCGAACCAGCGCGATGGCATGCAGGGAAGCTATCTCGGCCCGGCTTTTTCGCAGGATGAAATCGAACGCCGCCTTGCCGCGATAGGGGCCGTATTTACCGTGGCAACCGATAATGATCTTCTGGATTCGACGGTAGATGATCTGATCGCCGAGCGCGCGGTCGGGTGGTTCCAGGGGCGGATGGAATTCGGCCCGCGTGCGCTGGGCGGGCGGTCTATCCTGGGCGATGCGCGTTCTTCCCGGATGCAGAAAACCCTTAATTTGCGCGTCAAATACCGCGAATCGTTCCGGCCCTTCGCCCCATCGGCGCTGCGCGAGGATGTCGCGGGATGGTTCCAGATGGATAACGATAGCCCCTATATGCTGTTGGTTGCCGATGTGGCCAACGATAAAAAACGCGCGATGACCGAAGATGAGAGCCGACTGTTCGGCATTGAAAAACTGAACGTGCCGCGATCTGAAATTCCGGCCGTCACGCACGTCGATTATTCTGCGCGCGTGCAGACGGTGCATGCCGACACCAATGCGAAATATCATGCGCTTATTTCCAGGTTTAAACAAAAGACCGGTTGCCCGGTTCTGGTGAACACGTCGTTCAACGTGCGCGGGGAGCCGATCGTCTGCACGCCGGAAGACGCCTTCCGTTGCTTTATGGGCACGGATATCGAAACGCTGGTTGTCGGAAACTGCATCCTGCGTAAGGAAGACCAGAGCATGGATATGCGCAAGGACTATAAAGACGCATTCGCGCTGGATTGAATCATGAAGAAAAAGGAGATTCTGTTCGGATTTATCGCTGTTTGCCTATCCCTTTTTGTCTGCATGGCCCTGGCTGAAATTGCGCTGCGGTTTTTGCCGGTCAGCGAAGGGATGAGGTCGCAAAGCGTAACGTTTGATCAGCCTGTTCATAAATTCCAGTCTGATGATCGTATCCGCTGGTCCCGGGACTGGAACTTCTCCATCATCACGGATCTGCGCGTCAATAATGCCGGCTTCGTGAACAAGTACGATTATGCGCCGCATGGCGCCGCGCCCGTTTTCGCCGTTATCGGCGATTCTTTCGTCGAAGCGGCGCAAGTCCTCTATGAAGAATCCTTTCACGGACTTCTGGAACGGGATGCGCGCGATAAGTATGACGGCCGTTTTCACGTTTACAGCTTTGGCGCAGGCGGCGCGCCGCTGAGCCAGTATCTCGTTTTCGCCAAACATGCGCGCGAAAACTACAATGTGAAGGCTATGGCAATTGTGATAATCAACAACGATTACGACGAAAGCCTTCCGAAATACCGTTACCAGGATACGTTTCACCAGTTCATCAAAAACGATGAAGGGGAATATGAACTGAAATTGCTGCGTGAATACCGCTCAACGTGGTGGAAAGAGTTGCTGCGCGGATCCGCACTGGTGCGCTACCTTTATTTTAATGTGGAGATGTCGCGCGGCTGGTGGAAACTGAAAGCCCGGATTTCAAGCGGCGGAAGAAGAAAAGATGATGTTTTCGTGGACAGAACGCAAAGAGAATCCCCGCAATACATGGAGGCCTCAAAAGAAGCCGTGGACGCTTTTTTCCGCCTGCTGCCCGCCTATGCGGGCCTGCCCCCTGACAAAATACTTTTTGTCGTCGATGCCGTGCGCCCGCTTGTATATGAAGGGAAAACCGTAGGCGACAACGGTTATATTTCGCAAATGAACCGCTACTTTATGGGCAGGGCGATCATCGAAGGGTATGAGGTTGCCGACCTGACTCAGCCTTTCACGAAGCGCTATGCGGAAACGGGCAAAAAATTCGAATGGCCAACGGACGGCCATTGGAACGGCGAAGGCCATAAAGTGGCATATGAGGCTGTCAGGGACAGCCTCATATACAGGGATTTCATTTCTTCCGCGAAAGAAGAAGGCGGCCGTTAGCCTGGCGTGATGCCGAACATTTCCGCGCCTTTATATTTGTATTTAACGGTTTCATCGCCCTTGGGCGCCAGCCCGCCGCCGGGCATCGCGACTTTTACCGTGAGGGCGTTGGCCGCGGCGAGAATGTTTACCGGGATGACGGCCAGGCTTTTGATCTGCGCCGTTAATGCCCCCAGCACTGTCTGCCATGCGGCCTGCGCGATTTCCTTGCCCATTACGACCATCTTTTTGATTTCACCGCCGGACGGGATTTTGCCTTCGACGACCTGCGAGAAGGCATGAAAGGCATTCCCCGGATTCATTTTTCTGCCGCCGCCGCCGCTTTTGCCGCCATTGCCCTGTTCGCCTTCCTCTTCGCCTTCATCATTCTCGTT
>JACQIJ010000041.1 GCA_016198545.1 Pseudomonadota bacterium | reverse complement strand
GGCTAAAATACACCTGCATACGTATTTTTACTGATAAATGATGCCGCTATTTGCAGAACTGATCGGCGATGGCACGGGCCAGAATATCGAAGTAGCTGTCGATTTTTATTCCGTCCACTTTACCGGCTGCCGATTTTTGCGCCATCGGCGCGTCTGCGCGCGCGAACAGGACATGGGTCAGGCCCTGATCCCTGAAGTTTTCCGTGATGTCTTTCATGGCGGATTCGACGGCGGCGGGACTGCCGTCTTTTTTGGACTGCTCTTCGGCAGCCAGCAGGGCAGCGGCTTGCGCATCATCCGGCGTGACGGCTTTGTCGCCGAACATTTCCTTCACCCGATCCCTGGCGGGGCGCATGTGGATGACGCCCAGCTTCGGCACGGACGCGTAATAGGATTTCAGCGCATCTGCCAGCCGCACGATGGGCCGTCCCAGATTTTTCTCTACGCCGTCATGAAATCCGATCATGGACATGCAGGGCATACAAAAGACATCCAGTCTGCTGCCCAGCGCTTTCGCGTCGTTGGCGACAGCGGCCAGAAGCTCTTCTTTCATCGCCGGATCTTTCAGGGCATCTGCGCGCAAGGGGCGGCCCGGCTCCGTTACGCCCTTGGCATTGGGGTAGGGGCCCGCGAAGGAAATGGAGGCTGCGCATCCGCGTTGCCGCGCCATGTCGCCCATGCACTCGGCAAACATGTCGTAACTGCCCTGGTTCAGGGCTCCGAAGGCGGCGATTTTGATGTTTTTTGACATGCCGTATACGTCTGAATACACCACGGGCCTGTCATTATCAAGCCGGTATTGCTCTGAAAATCAGGGCTTCAGAGGGCAGGCGAGGGCTGCGCTGGCGGGAATTTTTGTTTCGAGGTCAACTTTATCGTCGATTTTTATGGCGGCATGCTGTTCGGAAACTTTTTCCTCAAGCGCGGTGATCGCATCCAGAAGTTCTTGTTCGGAATTGAAGCAAATTTCACGACCCGACGCAAAATTAAATCTGTCTTTGTCGAAGGCCGCATTGTTACCTTTGGGGCGGAAGTCGTCACGAACCACATAACCGTTTGCGAGGGCTGCCTGCTGCATATGCTGCAGGATTTCCGCCGTAAAAGCGTTACCGTTGTTGCCGCCGGGAAGCGCATTGTAGCGCAGGTCCAGATTATTGCCTTCGAGAACGCCGGAAAGTCCCTGATGATAAAGACCCAGAACCTGTTCTTTTGTGCCCGTGAAAAGCGTGCCTGTTTGTCCGGGGTTGTCGCCCGAGCGCAGCATATTGGGAAAACGCCTGTTAGGGTCGTCATGATAGATTTCATCCTTGCTGAAATCCGTTCCTTCGCTGCCGTATGCTGCAGCCAGCATCCGGCCGATGGGTTTCATATTGGCTTCCTGCGTCTGGATGCGTCTGAAAACGTCCCCCTTGGGGCCCCTTATCTCCAGATAGTTGTGATTTGTTCCGCTGAACCATTCATTGGCGAAAGAAAGAAGCCCCAGCCCCTTGTTCTCCAGATGGAGATTGACGGGAATGCCGCCCAGCGCGATGGACCATTGTCCCTGGCGGGCAGCCGTTTGAAAGCTTGGAGAAGACGAAATTTTACCGCCCATCTTACACCTTTTCGATAATTCTAAAGGAAGGGCGTTAATTTTAAATGAATCAGGGCTGGGCGCGGAGTTTGAGAGATTTGGGCCCTAATTATAAAGCTGGGCAGGAAAATTGGCTCCCTGGGCAGGATTCGAACCTGCGACCAAGCGATTAACAGTCGCTTGCTCTACCGCTGAGCTACCAGGGAACAGCGTTAGGTCTCGCCGGGATTAATAGCTGATCCGCAAGGCTTTTTCCAGCCTTTTTTTACCTTGCCGTCAGGGGCTCGGCGTGGAAGCGGGGGAGGTCCCTTGCACCTGTTTTACGTATGGCTTCAGCGTCGAACGCTCCGATATGCCCAAGATCTTTTCAATTGCGCAGGCGAGTGTTTCGTCCACGAAAGCCGTATCGGGATCGCCCTGATGATGCGCTGTTTTGATGTCCTTGAGGGCGATTGTATAATGCGCGTCCGGCGCATCTTCCCTGACCGTGCAGGTCTGTGCCGGATCCTTATCGTGGCGGAGCAATTTTTCATTGATCGGCAAGGTGTGTTCTTGCGTCATTTCCGACAAGGTCTGGTTTTTCTCAAAGGCTTTTTTCATTTTTTCCGCCTCTTCCGGCGGCGTATCGGCGGGGATTACAAGCTTCGGCTTTGCCGTTTCGCTCAGATCGACTTTAATATCAGGCTTTATGCCGTGCCTGTGCGGAGACCCCGCCGGCGTCGCGAAATAAAATGTGGTCAGCTTCATTCCGGCGGTTGCGTTATATAACGGAATGACCTCTTGCCCCGTTCCTTTCCCGAAAGTCGTTTCATGATCGTTCATGACAATCGCCCGGCCGTTATCCTTAAGTGCGCCGGAAAGAATTTCCGATGCCGAGGCGGAAAAATTGTTTGTAAGAACAATCAGGGGTTTGCCCTCAAGCCTGTCGCCGTTGTTGGCCTCCGTAACCCTTTCGCCGTTGCGGGTGACGTAGTTATAGATCACCCCTTTATCAAGCATTTCATCCGCTATTTTCCCTACTACACGGAGATCGCCCCCGGTATTGTTACGCAGGTCGAGTATGTAGTAATCCGGCGTTCCTTCGGGACTGGATTTAAGTTTATCGGTTCCATTTATAAAATGATCATGCGTCATGCTTGAAAAGGTCGCGATGTGGATGAGGCCGACACGTCCCTTTTCCGTTTCAATCATTCTTGTTTTGACCGTATCGACATTGATGCGGTCGCGCGTGATGGCTATGGACAGTTTTTGTTCTTGGCGCCGTATGTCGAGGGTTACTTCCGTGCCTCTGGGGCCGCGAATGGCATCTACTACTTTGCCCAAATCTCCGCCCAAATCCTCTGTCGATTTGCCGTCGATGGCGGTAATCAGGTCGCCGTCTTTTACTCCCGCCGTTTCGGCAGGCTGCCCTTCTATGACTTTCTGGACTTTCGGCAGCTTTCCCGACATCGTCAATTCCATGCCGACGCCAAAAAAAGAACTGTTCTGGTGCTCAATAAGGCCCTTCCATTCCTTGGGGTTCATGTAATCGGAATGTGGATCCATCCATTTAAGCATGCCCTTCAGACCTTTTTCAGCCAGCTGCGCAATGGTTACGCCCTCTTTTGCCGCATGCGTCTTGGCTTCAAACAGCATATATTGCAGCCGTTTCATGCTCTGATGGAACTGATCTTCGACGGACATATTTTTTTCATGCTCCGCGCCGCCCAGATTCAGGTATTTGGCGTTCGGATCCGCCTCTTTTAATATGGCCTCGATTGCCGCATCAGTCAGCTCACGAAAGTTATGCTCGATGATGGCTTTTTTCCATGATTCGCTTGCAACATAGGAAAACAGGACCACCTGTTCCTTGAATTCTTTCTTTTCCGCAGGGGTTAGATCTACACCCTCATTTTCAGAGGCTTTTTGCTGTTGCGCGTCGGCGGCGTAAGCGGGCATCATGCCCTGCCCGAGGAAGGCGATGAGGCCCCCCAGCACGATGCCGGTAAATTCCTTTTTGATGCGGCGAAGCGGCGGCGTGTAAGATTCCATTATTTTCTCCCTGTCGTTTATTTTTAAGTTTCGTAAACCCGCTGGAGAGGTATTAATAAAGCTATCAGATGAAATACGTCAAGCAATTTGTCGCGAATCCAGATGTTCGCTGTTTTCAGTTTGTCAGATCTATGCCGGAACCGGTAGATTTTATATTATGGAATTTAATTTCGGTCAGGCGGTACTCGTCCTGCAAGGCCTCTACGGCGCAGGCCAGCGCGGTATCCACGTATTTGGAATCCGCGCCGGTTTTCCAGTCGGTGGCTGTAGCGATAAAGGCCGCGGAAGCCGCCTTTTTTTCATCCACCCCGGGACGCAGGGCGCATGATGCCGGTGATTTTACCGAGGCGGAATTATCTATTTGCCCATCCACTACGAGCGCGTTTTTGTAATCGGCCTCTTTTGAGGAGTTCGGGTTTTGCAGGCGCAGGTCTTCGGCAATTTCCATACTGGGGATGATGCCGATGCCCTGGGGTGAGATGCCGTTGGCCATGTGGTAAAGCGCGATGGTCAGACGCAGCGCGCCCAGGTTTGCTTCTTTTTCTTCTCCATCCACATCGCTGGATGAGGTAAGCGGGATAATGCTCTGTACGGACCCTTTGCCGAAAGTTCTTGTTCCTGTGGGCACGGCTCTGAGGAATATCTGCAGGTCGCCCGCCACGATTTCCGCAGCGGAAGCTGTATTGCCATTTATCAGGACGATCATAGGCTTGCCTTTCAGAATGTCTTTCGCGTGCACGGCGCGGTGGATTTCGCCGGCAGACGTTAGAGCGGCGCTGAGGTTCGGGATTGACGTTCCGTTCTCCTGTACCCTGGGAATCGTCAGGAATGTTTCTTTATGTCCGCGGCCCCGCACGAAAACAAGCGGTTTTCCAACGCTTTTATTGCCGTCCACATAGGGATCGACAAACAAGGCAACTGTCTTTGCCGCCTCGACCAGCGATCCGCCGCCGTTATTCCGAAGGTCCAGAATATAGGCTGCAGGCGGGTTTTCCGCGCTTTCCATGCCTTCATATGCTTTTTGCAGATGTTCGCTGGCACCGTCGGTGAATGCGTCAAGCCGCGCATATCCTATTTTCTTTTTCCCCTCGCCAAATGTGGCGCTGCTGACCGGGTTTAGCGTTACGATATCTCGTATAAGGGTAAGAGATACAGGTTCTTTCCCTTTTTCGCGCGCAATGGTAACCGCGATCCGCGATCCGACTTCTCCGTCAAACGCGGAAACAATCGCGGACAGATTCTTTTCGCTGTCGACAGGCGCGCCGTCAATATGCGTAATGACATCGCCGGACTGCATTCCAGCCTTGTAGGCAGGGCCGTCCTCGATCACTTTTTCTACGGTCAGACGTTTGTCGTCCAGCCACAGAGCGGCGCCAATGCCGGCGAATCGCCCGTCGAGATGCTTGATCTGGGCTTTGTATTCCTCGGGCGTCAGATATTCGGAATGGGGATCAAATTCTTTGAGAATATAGCGCAGGGCTTTGATGCGCATTTCTTCATAGTCATGCGGGGCGACGGCCTTTTCCTTGATGTGCTGGAAGGCCAGGCCAAAGGCGTTCAGTTCCCTTATGAGCTTTTTAGCGTCTTCCGGCATGTCGTTTTTAGGTGAGAAGTAGAGAGGTTCTTTTATCTCCTGCGCCGCCTGGGGCGGGAGCTCGCTTATCTTCTGCGCGCCGGCAACGTCGGCAAAAAAAGGGGAAATGTTTGCGGTCAGCCCGGCTAAAACCATTGATACAAATATTTTTTTCATTGTTTCTCCTTAAATTACGGCGTAGGGGCAGAAAATGGTTTTGTCGTTGTCAACGTTTCAGTGCGGGTCAGAAAATCGACCGCGCAGGCAATGAACGGATCCACTATTTCATATTTCTTATTCTCTTTTCTGTCCGTAACTTTTGCCCTGAAGGATTCTCCGGCCTTCGACAGAGCCTCGGGTTTCGTCTCGCAGACTTTCTGATCTTTTACTTCGGCGGGCCGGACTTCATTTTCAGCGGGTCTCAGCATATTGCTATGGGACATTTCTTTCGGGTCACTCTGGCTGTCCAACTCTTTTGGTTCGATAACCTTTATATCCGGAGAGATGCCATTGCCCTGCGGCGTAAGGCCGCTGTTTGTCTTGTACAGGGCCGTGGTCAGCCTTAATGCGCCGCTTCCCGGACTGTTGCTCAGCCGGATGATGGACTGCACGGATCCTTTGCCGTATGTACGCGTGCCGATAATCGCGGCGCGCCGCAGATCCTGCAAGGTTCCGGCGAATATTTCCGAAGCGGAAGCGGAGTATCCATTCGCCAGAACGACCAGCGGCTTTCCTTTTATAAGGTCTTTCGCGGGAAAAAAATACACAGTACTTCCATCTGCGTCATCCTGTCCGACTTTGTCCGCAAGAGGCGTTCCATCCGTATCCGTTTCATGGGTTGCTACATATACCGTTTTTTCACCTTGCTTTTCGACGGATACAAGGGTGATCGATTCCAATTTTTTTTCCGGCGGATCGATAAATAAGGCCAAAACCTTGGCTGCCTGATCAAGAAGGCCTCCGAGGTTGTCTCTTTCGTTTACAATATATGCGAAAGGCGCGCCGGAAGGGTCGTTTTCAAGATGCTCTATCGCTTTGCTCATTTGCGCCGCAATTAATTCGCTGTTGTAGGTGGGGAGGCCTATATACCCTATCTTTCCCTGCGGCGTGTCTATGGTTTTTACAGTTACATAGCCAGGCTCCACGAGTTTTCTAAGCACGGTGGTTTCAAGAGGTTTTTCCTCTCCCTTGCGGGTGAATACTATTTTGACGCTCGTGTCGGGATTTCCGTGCAGCAATTTTGCGCTTTGCTCGAGTCCGTCCGGTTCTATATCCGTTCCGTCTACTTTTATAATCAAATCGCCGGGCTGAAGTCCGGCTTGCGCTGCGGGGCTGTCTTCATAAACGTCATGGACTTCAACTTTTTTTTCGCTGTTAAGCTGTATCGCTATGCCTATTCCGCCAAACTGTCCGGAGATACTCTCCATTTCCTTATTAAACGCTTCAGGCTCCATATAATCGGAGTGGGGATCCAGCGAAGTCATCATCCCATGAATCGCGCGTTGGGTGAGTTCTTTGTAGTCGTGGTTTCCAATTCCTTGCTGTCTAATGGTGTAAAGCGCGCGGACGAATTCATCGCTTGCTTTTTGAATCTCGGGATCGATGGGGGGGTGCGTAAACAGGGCACAGCCCGTCGTGCCTGTCAGCAGCGCAAGGCCAGACAGAATAACGGCGCTAAATTCCCTGCGAATCCCGCCCAGAGGGGCAGCATGTTTTTTCATGGCCGATGACCTTCCTG
>JACQIJ010000056.1 GCA_016198545.1 Pseudomonadota bacterium | reverse complement strand
CCAGTACTTCACGCGCGCGGATTAAACGCTGCGTATCGTTCGGATTAAGCCGTGCCGCCATCTCGGGATCAAGTTTCTTTAGTTCGACGTGGAAAGATAGATTTCCCATCTCTTTTTGCCGCGCGGTGATGCGCGCGCGAATTTCTGCGGGCACGTCGGGGATAGGCGACAGGCCCCGCATAAGGGCCTTGATATAAAACCCCGTTCCTCCCGTGATGACGGGCGTTTTCCCATCCCTGTGCGCCGTTTTGATTTCTCTTAACGCCATTCCGCGCCAGCTTTGCGCGCTGCAGCTTTCTTTAGGATGTAATGCTGCATACAGGGCGTGCGGCGCGCGGTTCATGTCATCGGCGCCAGGTTGCGCCGTCAGCAGGGGCAGGGCGTCGTATATCTGCATGGAATCGGCGTTGATGATGATGCCGTCATGCTTTTGCGCGGTTTCCATTGCGCGCGCGGACTTCCCGCTGGCAGTTGGACCGGCGATTATGATGACGGCGTTTTTCCGTGTGCTCACTTTTTCAGTTTCAACGCTACAAACCGTACATCTCCTTCGCGGTTGATAAGGAGCAGAACAGAACTGCGCCCGCCCGTCTTTGTGCGGTTGATGATGTCGGTGACGCTTTTGGGGTCTTTTACAGCCTGCTGGTTGACCTCGACGATTACATCCCCCGGCAGAATGCCTTTTTCCGCAGCTTCCGATGCGTCGGCTGCGCCTTGAACAAGGACTCCATTTACGTCGGCGGGGATTTTGTATTGCTCGCGGCTTTGGGCCGTAACGTCGTTCAGGGTTAGGCCAAGGCTTTCTATCGTCAGCCCGCTTTCTTCGCCGGGCAGGCTGCCGCCGTCCGCGGTTTCAATGAGTCCGGATTCTTCCGCCTTTTCAAGTTCCCCGACTTCAACCGCGGTTTTCTTCTCTTTGCCGTCCCGCCAGTAAAGAACCGGCGCTTTCTTGCCTATGGGCGTTTCGGCAACCACGCGGGGAAGCGTACGCATCTCATCGACGCTCTTTCCGTCGAATTCAAGGATGATGTCTCCTGTTTGCAGCCCGGCCTTTTCCGCAGGACCGTCCGGCGTGATACTGGCGATCAGGGCGCCGTGCGCATTTTTAAGGCCAAGACTGTCTGCGATTTCGTCTGTAACGCTCTGAATGCGCACGCCCAGCCACCCGCGGCGCGTACGTCCGAACTCTATCAACTGGTCTATAACCGTTTTTGCGTGGTTCGAGGGGATGGCGAACCCGATGCCGACCGACCCTCCGGATGGCGAGAATATCGCCGTATTGATTCCTATGACATCACCACTGACGTTGAACATCGGCCCGCCGGAGTTGCCCCGGTTTATGGATGCATCGGTCTGGATGAAATCGTCATAAGGGCCGGCGTTGATATCGCGCTGCTGCGCTGAAACGATGCCTGCCGTGACCGTGCCGCCCAGTCCGAAGGGGTTGCCGATGGCCAGAACCCAGTCCCCGACGCGCAATTTGTCGCTGTCCCCAAAAGAGACGGCGGGGAATTTTTTCTCCATTTTCACTTTCAGAACGGCAAGGTCCATTTTTTCGTCGCGGCCGACAACCTCGGCCTCCACGGTTGAATCGTCGTGAAACGTCACGCGCACTTCATCCGCATCCTTGACGACGTGGTTGTTTGTGACGACATAGCCGTTCTCGGAATCAATAATGAAGCCCGACCCGAGCGATGCCGGGGGGACAGCCGGTATGCCGCCCGGTCCGCGGCGGTTCAGGAATTCTTCAAAAAAGTCCTCAAAAGGCGATCCGGGAGGAAAATGCGGCATCTCCGGCAGATCGTTTATGTTAGGAAGTTTCTGCGTCGATGAAATATTGACGACCGAAGGCAACAGCCGTTCCGCCAGATCGGCGAAATTTACTTCGCCCGTGCCTGCGACGCCGGGGGCCGCGTGCGCCGCTTGCTTATATATCGCAGGCGCAAGGGTCAGCGTGAAGGCAAAGCAAAAAAATAAAACTATGCGGCGCATGGTCTGTTACTCCAGTTGGAAAAGCCCAGAAAGCATGCGAGTAAATTATGCCTGACCCGGTATCGGGTCAATAACCGGCTGCAGATTTTATGTATTTATAGGGCGGGGCCCGGCTCTGGAAACGGGGCCCGGGGCCCGGCTATATCCGGTGGCGGGCAATTCGTCTCAAATAGCGGAAACAGGGAAAGTTCGAGCCATTTCAGAGCCTCACTGTTGCCCAAAGCCACCGAATTACGGTCAAGTTCCGGGATATCTGTTTTTGGTTTTTCGTGCATTTTATGAATATTCGAGGGCAGCAAGGTCATGCTCGATTTCAAAAGTCCGCCGGTAGAGTGCATGAATTTGATCTGGTCGAGTGCGGATTTCATGATTTCGGGAAGACGGGAGGGATTATCGTCCAGACGCAGGATTTCCTGGCCCGCTTTACAGAAAGGATCGCTTAGGGCTCGAAAAACGCCCAGCGCATACTTAAGGACCATGAGATACCCGCCCAGACGGGAAATCTCTTTCCTGTCTTGCTGTTTCTTCGCCAGGTGATATTTGATCTGTTCTTCCGTTTCAACAATGTCTTCGAAAAGCGTAATATTCAGGACCTCCAGCGCAGCAGCGAGGGAATCAAACGCATCATCGTCTTTTGCGCGAAGATCTTTTTGGCTCATGCCCTGTGTATAGCAAATTGGTGTTTGTTATAAAAGTATCCGCATCAACCCTATCAGGCACAGTCCTGTTGCGGTCATGACAATGCCGAACAGCCGCAGGCGCGGTACGGGCATCATGACGGCCATCGCCATCATCTTGCGGACGAAATCGGGAAATAGCGTATAAACCAGCCCTTCTATAACGAAGATCAGCGAAAATGCCGTCATGATATAAAGCGCGAACGTCTCCATT